>NZ_JBHWZJ010000130.1:0-18030 GCF_042728415.1 Streptomyces sp. NPDC060198
CCCGGGAAGAGTCTCCGGATCAGATGGTCTGCGGTTCGGGGACGCGCATGGCGAGGATGGCCATGTCGTCCGAGGCCGGCTCGGCGGCGAACCGCTCAACGGCCCGCAGGACGCGTGCTGCCACCGCTCCGGCCGTCAGCCCCGTGCAGTTGGCCAGTACCTCCGCCAGGCCGTCGTCCCCGAGCATGCGGGTTCCCTCGCGGCGCTCGGTGATGCCGTCCGTGACACAGAGCAGGACGTCGCCGGGGGCGAGCGTGATCTCCTGCTCGTACAGCTCCAGGTCCTCGATGACGCCGAGCAGGGGCTGTGGCTCGGCGGCGGCCTGCACCGTGCCGTCCTGACGGAGGCGGAGCGGCAGGGGGTGGCCGGCGCACACGACCTTCAGGAGGGCGCTGCCGTCCTCCTGGGGGCGCAGCTCGCCGTACAGGAGCGTGAGGAAGCGGCTGCGGGCGCCCTCGTCGAGGATGGCCGCGTTGAGGCGCTCCAGCACCGCCGGACCGCCGAAGCCCTCGCGGGCGAGCAGGCGCAGGGCGTGCCGGGCGAGACCCGTGACGGCCGCGGCCTCGGGACCCGTACCGCATACGTCGCCGATGGCGAAGCCGTAGACGCCGTCGCGGATCGGGAAGACGTCGTAGAAGTCGCCGCCGACCTCGTTGCCCTCGCCGGCGGCGCGGTAGATGACCTCGATCTCGACGTTCGGTACCACCGGCTGGCTCGGGGGCAGCAGGCTGCGCTGGAGGGCCTGGCTGATGGCCGTGCGTTCGGAGTAGAGCCGAGCGTTGTCCAGTGCGAGGGCGGCCCGCCGGGAGAGGTCCTCCGCGAGCTCCAGGATCTCCTGGCGGAAGTGGTCGTCCGACGGCTTGCCGAGTGTCAGCATGCCGATGACACGGTTACGGGCGACGAGGGGGAGCACGACCGTCTCCCCGCCCACCGCGGCGGCCGTGGCGAGCGTCGTACGGGTGGAGTTGGCCATGCTCAGCGGAGCGTCACTGCTCAGGCTCCGCATCGAGGTGCGCAGCGCCGCCTCGTGGGCGGCCTTGCTCGGGGCGCCCCACACACGGGCCCCCGGGGAGGGCACGGGCTCGGGCGGGTCGATGCGGGACAGCAGGGCCTTGAGCCCGTCGATCAGATCCTCGTCCTCGTGCAGGACGAAGGAGAGGAACGGTTCCGAGGCCGGATCGGCGATGGTGTAGACGGCGCACCAGGTGGCGAGCTTGGGGACGGTCATCTGGGCCATGAGGGCCAGGGTCTGGTCCCGGTCGAGCGTCCCGGCCAGCAGGTCGGACGCCTCGACGAGGAAGGAGAGGGAGCCCCGGCGGAGGCGTTCCAGCTCGCCCAGGCGGGCCGACTCCACGGCGAGCGCGATGCGGTCGGCGGCGAACTGGAGGCGCAGGGCCTCCTCGTTGGTGTACCGCCCCGCGGCCTCGGCCGCGACGCCCAGCGATCCGGTGAGCCGGCCCTCCACCTTCAGCGGGACCGTCACCACCGAGCGCATCCCCGTGCCGCCCAGCAGCGGAACGGCGCCCTCCACGGCCGTCAGGTCCTCGTGCACGGCCGGCATCCGGGCGGAGCCGTACCGGCCGGCGCCCGCCTCGACGGGGACCCGGGCGAAGCGCTGGCGGGCGGAGGGCAGGCCGGTGGTGGCACGGACCTCGAGTTCGGTCTCGTCGTCCGTGGCCAGGAGCAGGAAGGCGGCGTCCGCGTCGAGCATGTCCCGCGCCCGCTCGACGGTGCGCTGGAGCAGTCCGTCCAGGTCGTCGGGTGCGGGGGAGCCGATGAACACCTCGAAGGGGTCGGCCGAGCGGCTCTCGCCGGTGTCGGTGACCGGTGCCCGCACCGGGCTCTGCAGCACCGCGCGCTCGTCGTCACGGACCATCAGGCAGACCGTGGACGGGGAACCCGCGGTGTCCCGGACCCGCAGGTGCGAGGCGTAGACGGGGACGACCCGGCCGTCCGCGCACCGGAAGCCGTAGCTTCCCTCCCAGCGCGACAGTTGGAGCGCGGCTGCGATGCCGGTGCTGGTGCCCGGGGTCTGCGGCCAGGCGGCGAACTCGGTGAGCTGCTTGCCCACGACCTGTTCGGGGGCGTAGCCGAAGAGGAACGAGGCGTCCTCGTTCCAGGAGGCCACGGCGCCGGCCATGTCGATCTGGACGACGGCGACCCGGATGCGGCGGTCGGCGACCGGCAGGCTCTCGACGGGGAGCAGCGGGCCGGCGGAGCGGATGCCGACGGGCCGGTCGGGCAGGTCCAGCTGGAACCAGACGTGTTTGCGGGTGGGGGTGTACTCCACGCCCCAGCGGGACGCCAGCGCGGCGCAGAGGAGCAGGCCCCGGCCGCCCTCCCGGTCGGGGCTGCCGAAGTCGACCGCCGTGCTCTGGAGCGGGACCTCGCGCTCCGGGTAGTGGTCGGCGACCTCGACGCGTACTCCGTCCTCCGTGCGCAGGCAGAGGACGTCCGCGGCGGTGCCCGCGTGCACGACCGCGTTGGTCACCAGCTCGCTGGTGAGGACGACCGCGTCGTCGATGACGTCGGTGTAGCCCCAGCCCTGGAGCGTGTCCCGGACGAAGGCGCGGGCTGTCGCTACCGAGCGACCGGCCGGTTCGAAGGTGGCGGCCGCCCGCGCGGTGATCACTGCACTCCCCATATGGTGTCGCGTCGCTTCCCCGAGTCCAGTGCCCGTATCTCGCCGCTGCGTTTCGCCCGAAAGCTGCCCGTGGTCCTGGCGGATGCGCGACGAACCAGCGGACGGCCCTCGGCCAGGCTAGACGCTCGCCGGGGCCGCCGGGTACACGAGGCCGGACTTCACCCCGGACGGGGGGAATGGGCGTACGCGGGCGCACGGCGCGGATCTCCGGGGTGCCGCCCGGTGCCCGCGGCGGGAAGCGGGACGGGTGGCGGCGGGTGACGAATCCGATCGGCGCCCCCGAGGGGGGCGGGCCTGGTACGTTTCAAGGATTTGACGTTTCCATGGGCACCCGTCGACGGTGTGCTGTGGCGGTGAGGTACCTCGGAACTGGGAAAGCTCTCTCAGAATCACCCGAGCGAAACGGTCGACCCTGCGGGAGGGACACGGTGGAGTCTGACGTGGCGGCGCGGGGTTCAAGCACGCGTACAAGAGGCGGACAGCCCGTGAAAAAACAGCGTCAAGGAACCGTCGAGGTGGATGCGGCAGCTCTGAACAGACTGCTCTCCGCCCTGCTCGCCATGCGTGACGGCAACTTCCGCAGGCGGCTCACCGTCTCGGGGGACGGGCCGTTGACGGAGATCTCCGCCGTCTTCAACGAGGTGGCGGACCGCAACCTCCACCTCACGGGTGAACTCGCCCGGGTCCGAAGGGTGGTCGGCCGGGAGGGGAAGCTCACCGAGCGGCTGGAGACCGGCGCCTGCGAAGGTGCCTGGGCCGCCGCGATCGACGCGTCCAACGAGCTGGTCGACGACCTTGCGCGCCCCGTGTCCGAGGTCGGCCGGGTGCTGTCCGCGGTGGCCGACGGTGACCTCGAACAACGGATGGAGCTGCGCTCCCACACCGCGGACGAGACGGTACGGCCGCTGCGCGGGGAGTTCCTGAAGGTCGCCCGTACGGTCAACAACCTGGTCGACCAGCTGTCGGCGTTCACCGAACAGGTGACACGGGTCGCCGTCGAGGTGGGTACCGAGGGCAAGCTGGGCGGCCAGGCGCAGGTGCGCGGCATGTCCGGTTCCTGGAAGGACCTCACGGACTCCGTCAACACGATGGCGTACCGGCTCACCGCGCAGGTGCGGGACATCGCGCTGGTGACGACGGCGGTGGCCAAGGGCGATCTGTCGCGGAAGGTCACCGTCCACGTGGCCGGTGAGATGCTCCAGCTGAAGAACACCGTCAACACGATGGTGGACCAGCTCTCCTCCTTCTCCTCCGAGGTCACCCGGGTCGCCCGCGAGGTCGGCACCGAGGGGGAACTCGGTGGTCAGGCCACCGTGCCCGGTGTCGCCGGCGTGTGGAAGGACCTCACCGACTCCGTCAACACCATGGCGGGAAACCTCACCAGCCAGGTGCGCGGCATCGCCGAGGTGACGACGGCGGTGGCCAACGGCGACCTGTCGCAGAAGGTCACCGTGAGTGCGCGCGGCGAGGTCGCGCAGCTCGCCGAGACGATCAACCAGATGACCGAGACGCTGCGTACCTTCGCGGACGAGGTGACCCGGGTCGCCAGCGAGGTCGGTGGCGAAGGTCTGCTCGGCGGCCAGGCCCAGGTGCCCGGAGCGGCGGGGACCTGGAAGGACCTGACCGACTCGGTCAACACCGTCTTCCGGAACCTGACCACACAGGTGCGGGACATCGCCCAGGTGACGACGGCGGTGGCCAGCGGTGACATGTCGCAGAAGGTCACCGTCGACGTGGCCGGGGAGATGCTGGAGCTGAAGAACACCGTCAACACGATGGTGGACCAGCTCCAGTCCTTCGGTTCCGAGGTGACCCGGGTCGCGCGGGAAGTCGGCGTGGAAGGCAGGCTCGGCGGCCAGGCCGAGGTGCCCGGCGCGGCCGGTACGTGGAAGGACCTCACCGACTCCGTCAACACGGCGTTCCGCAACCTCACCGGACAGGTGCGGGACATCGCCCAGGTGACGACGGCGGTGGCCAACGGCGACCTGTCGCAGAAGGTCACCGTCGATGTCGCCGGGGAGATGCTGGAGCTGAAGAACACCGTCAACACGATGGTGTCGCAGCTTTCCTCGTTCGCCGACCAGGTGACCCGGATGGCACGTGACGTGGGCACCGAGGGGCGCCTCGGCGGGCAGGCCCGGGTCGACGGAGTCTCCGGTACGTGGAAGGAACTCACCGACTCCGTCAACTTCATGGCGGGGAACCTCACCGACCAGGTCCGTCAGATCGCCCAGGTGACGACGGCGGTGGCACGCGGTGACCTGTCGCAGAAGATCGACGTGGACGCGCGCGGCGAGATCCTTGAGCTGAAGAACACCATCAACACGATGGTCGACCAGCTTTCCGCGTTCGCGGAGCAGGTGACCCGGGTGGCCCGCGAGGTGGGTACGGACGGCAGGCTCGGCGGCCAGGCGCAGGTGCCCGGAGTGGCCGGGGTGTGGCGTGATCTGACCGACTCGGTGAACGGCATGGCCGGCAACCTCACCGCCCAGGTCCGCAACATCGCGCAGGTCGCCACCGCGGTGGCACGCGGTGACCTGTCGCAGAAGATCGACGTGGACGCGCGCGGCGAGATCCTGGAGCTGAAGAACACCCTCAACACCATGGTCGACCAGCTCTCGAACTTCGCGGAGCAGGTGACCCGGGTGGCCCGCGAGGTGGGGACCGAGGGCATCCTCGGCGGTCAGGCCGAGGTGCAGGGGGTCTCCGGTACGTGGAAGGACCTCACCCAGTCCGTCAACGGCATGGCCAACAACCTCACCCTCCAGGTGCGGAACATCGCCGAGGTCACGACCGCGGTGGCCAAGGGCGACCTGTCGAAGAAGATCACCGTCGACGCCAAGGGCGAGATCCTCGAACTGGTCACGACCGTCAACACCATGGTCGACCAGCTGATGAACTTCGCCGACGAGGTCGCCCGGGTGGCCCGTGAAGTGGGTACCGAAGGCATCCTCGGCGGTCAGGCCCGGGTGCGCGGCGCGACGGGCATCTGGAAGGACCTCAGCGACAACGTCAACCTGATGGCCAACAACCTGACCAGCCAGGTACGGAACATCTCCAGGGTCTCCTCGGCGGTCGCCAACGGCGATCTGACGAAGAAGGTCACCGTCGAGGCGCGGGGCGAGGTCGCCGAACTGGCCGACACGGTCAACACCATGGTGACGACGCTCTCCTCGTTCGCGGACGAGGTGACCCGGGTGGCCCGCGAGGTCGGCACCGAGGGCATCCTCGGCGGACAGGCCAGGGTCCCGGGGGTCTCGGGGACCTGGAAGGACCTCACCGAGTCGGTGAACTCGATGGCCTCCAACCTCACCGGACAGGTGCGGCAGATCGCCACCGTCACCACCGCCATCGCCAAGGGCGACCTCACCAAGAAGATCGACATCGACGCGCAGGGCGAGATCCTGCAGCTCAAGGACACCATCAACACGATGGTCGACCAGCTGTCGTCGTTCGCCGACCAGGTGACCCGGGTGGCCCGTGAGGTGGGCACCGAGGGCCAGCTGGGCGGTCAGGCCCGGGTGCGGGACGTCGACGGCACCTGGCGCGACCTCACCGAGTCGGTGAACGAGATGGCCGGGAACCTCACCCGGCAGGTGCGGGCCATCGCGGCCGTCGCCACCGCGGTGACGCGCGGCGATCTGAACCTGAAGATCGACGTGGACGCCGCCGGCGAGATCCAGGTGCTGCAGGACAACATCAACACGATGATCGCCAACCTGCGCGACACCACCCTCGCCAACAAGGAGCAGGACTGGCTGAAGGGCAACCTCGCCAGGATCTCCGGCCTGATGCAGGGGCGGCGCGACCTGGACGACGTGGCCTCGCTGATCATGAGCGAGCTGACCCCGGTGGTCTCCGCCCAGCACGGCGCGTTCTTCATGGCCATGGCGGCGGGCGACACCGACGAGGTGGGCGCGGACGCCAGTGCCGAAAGCGCGTACGAGCTGCGGATGCGCGGCAGTTACGGATACTCGGTGGGGTCGATGCCGACTTCCTTCCGGCCCGGCGAGTCGCTCATCGGACAGTCCGCCTCGGAGAAGCGGACCATCCAGGTGGACAGCGCGCCGCCCGCGTACCTGAAGATCTCCTCGGGGCTCGGCGAGGCACCCCCGGCGCATGTGATCGTGCTGCCGGTGCTCTTCGAGGGCAAGGTCCTCGGCGTGATCGAGCTCGCCTCCTTCCAGCCGTTCACCCAGATCCAGCGGGACTTCCTGAACCAGCTCGCCGAGATGATCGCGACGAGCGTCAACACCATCAGCGTCAACACCAGGACCGAGAAGCTGCTGGAACAGTCCCAGGAGCTGACCGAACAGCTCCGGGACCGTTCGGAGGAGTTGGAGAACCGGCAGAAGGCCCTCCAGGCGTCCAACGCCGAACTGGAGGACAAGGCCGAGCTGCTGGCGCGGCAGAACCGCGACATCGAGCTGAAGAACACCGAGATCGAGGAAGCCCGGCAGGTCCTGCAGGAGCGCGCCGAACAGCTCGCCGTCTCGATGCGGTACAAGTCGGAGTTCCTGGCGAACATGTCGCACGAGCTGCGGACACCGCTCAACTCGCTGCTGATCCTGGCCAAGTTGCTCGCGGACAACGCCGAGGGCAACCTCTCGCCCAAGCAGGTGGAGTTCGCCGAGACGATCCACGGGGCCGGGTCCGACCTGCTCCAGCTGATCAACGACATCCTCGACCTCTCCAAGGTCGAGGCAGGCAAGATGGACGTCAGCCCGACCCGTATCGCGCTGGTCCAGCTGGTCGACTACGTGGAGGCGACCTTCCGGCCGCTGACCGCCGAGAAGGGGCTCGACTTCTCCGTACGCGTCTCACCCGAACTGCCCGCCACCCTCCACACCGACGAGCAGCGACTGCTCCAGGTGCTGCGCAACCTGCTCTCCAACGCGGTGAAGTTCACCGACGGCGGCGCGGTGGAGCTGGTGATCCGGCCGGCCGGACCGGACGTCCCGAACGCCATCAGGGAGAACCTGCTGGAGACGGGTTCGCTGCCGGACGCGGACGCCGACCTGATCGCGTTCTCGGTCACCGACACCGGGATCGGGATCGCGTCCAGCAAGATGATGGTGATCTTCGAGGCGTTCAAGCAGGCGGACGGCACCACCAGCCGCAAGTACGGCGGTACCGGCCTCGGACTCTCCATCAGCCGGGAGATCGCGCGCCTGCTGGGCGGCGAGATCCACGCGGCGAGCGAGCCCGGCCGGGGTTCGACCTTCACCCTCTACCTCCCGCTGCGCCGCGGCGAACTGCCCGCGCAGGGCTACCCGCAGGGCGGCTCCGGATCCTTGGAACTGTCCTCCGGCGGCGGGGAGTACCCGTCCCAGGGCGATTCCGCTCCGCTGGGCGACCCGGCCAATTCGGCGGGTGTGTTCCGGCGCCGGCGCCAGGCACTCGGCGATCCGCGCCGGCGCCCGGAGCTGCCCGCGCCCAACCGCCCCGGCTCCGGGGCGGCCCCGGCCGCGGAGAACGCCGCGCAGGAAGACTGGGTCCAGGGGACACAAGCGCCCGAGGGGCGCAGGTCGTTCAGGTTCCGCGGCGAGAAGGTGCTGATCGTCGACGACGACATCCGCAACGTCTTCGCCCTCACCAGCGCCCTCGAACAGCACGGACTCTCCGTGCTCTACGCGGAGAACGGCCGCGAGGGGATCGAGGTGTTGGAGCAGCACGACGACGTGGCAGTCGTGCTGATGGACATCATGATGCCGGAGATGGACGGGTACGCGACGACGACGGCGATCCGGCGGATGCCCCAGTTCGCCGCTCTTCCGATCGTCGCGCTGACCGCGAAGGCCATGAAGGGCGACAAGGAGAAGGCGCTCGACTGCGGTGCCTCCGACTACGTCACCAAGCCGGTCGACCCCGACTACCTGCTCGGCGTCATGGAGAGGTGGATGCGCGGGGAGTGACACGGGTACGGCGGGGTGCCGCGGGGCACCCCGCCCGGGCGGGCTCCCGCACCGCCCGCGCTCCGGCTTCCCGGGGAGTGCGGAGAGACTCCTCGGGCGGGAACCTTCCGAACTCCCGCCGCGTTCTTGTTATGTGCACAGTGACATCGCGGTGACAGGGTGTGGCGGCAGTCGGGGTGCGGCTACGATGACCGGCACAAGACGGACGGCGATACGGAGCCGTCCCCTGGGGCGGCACCCGGTGCGACGCCGGGATGAGGAGGGCGGGCCATGATGCAGAAGGCCAAGATCCTCCTGGTCGATGACCGGCCGGAGAATCTGCTGGCGCTGGAGGCCATCCTCTCTGCGCTGGATCAGACGCTGGTGCGGGCATCGTCAGGGGAGGAAGCGCTCAAGGCGCTGCTCACGGACGACTTCGCGGTCATTCTGCTCGATGTCCAGATGCCGGGTATGGACGGCTTCGAGACAGCGGCGCACATCAAGCGCCGTGAGCGGACACGGGACATCCCGATCATCTTCCTCACGGCGATCAACCACGGCCCGCACCACACCTTCCGTGGTTACGCGGCAGGCGCCGTCGACTACATCTCGAAGCCGTTCGATCCCTGGGTGCTGCGCGCCAAGGTGTCGGTCTTCGTCGAGCTGTACATGAAGAACTGCAAGCTGCGGGAGCAGGCGGCCCTGCTGCGGGCTCAGCTGGACGGTGGGCGTTCCGGCGAGGACAGGGAGCCGGCCGGGCTGCTGGCCGAGCTCTCCGCACGTCTCGCCGCGGTGGAGGAGCAGGCCGAAGCGCTCTCCAAGCAGCTGGACGACGAGTCCGCGGACGCGGCCGCGGTCGCCACGGCGGCGCATCTCGAACGCAAGCTGACGGGGCTGCGGCGGGCGCTCGACGCTCTGGAGCCCGGTACGAACGGCGCCACCGGCATCCTGCCGGCTCAGAACTGACGGCGGCGCAGAACTAGCGACGGCGCAGGACTGGCGACGACGCAGGACTGGCGACGGCGCGGCACTCGTCGCGGCATCGACGATCGTGCGGAATCGGCAGCCGCAGAATGGCGTGGCCGTCCGGAATCCGTCCGCTTGTGCTTGACGGTGCGGAACCGGGGGCGCCGGTGTGGCCGCTGCTGCCCCGCGCACGATTTCACCCCTTGACGCCACGGTGAAGCGGCGTCAGTTTTCCACCTCCGCAAGCCGACACGGTCGGGTGAACCCGACGGGCACGTGTCCCCACGCGTCGACACCGGTAACCTCGGCCCATGGCCTCACGTACGTCCGGCAAGGGTTCCCAGAGCTCGGCGGGCACCGCGAAGAGCGTCGGCCGTACACCGGGGCCGGCGAGAAAAGCCGCGCCCGCCAGAAAGGCGCCGGCCGGGAAAGGGGTGCCCGCGCGCAAGGTGCCGGTCAAGAAGGCGGCGGCCAAGAGGCCCGCGCCAAAGCCCGCCGCGTCTCCCACCAACGGGGTGTACCGGATGGTGCGCGCCGTCTGGCTCGGCATGGCGCACGGCGTCGGCGCGCTGTTCCGTTCGATAGGGCGTGGCGCCAAGGGACTCGACCCGGCCCACCGCAAGGACGGGCTGGCGCTGTTGCTGCTGGGTCTCGCGCTGATCGTTGCCGCGGGTACCTGGTCGAATCTGCGCGGACCCGTCGGTGACCTGGTCGAGATGCTGGTGACCGGGGCGTTCGGCCGGCTCGACCTCCTCGTGCCGATACTGCTGGGCGCCGTCGCCGTGCGGCTGATCCTCTATCCACAGCGGCCCGAGGCCAACGGACGGATCGTCATCGGCCTCTCGGCGCTGGTCATCGGCATCCTCGGGCAGGTCCACATCGCCTGCGGCAGCCCGGGACGCGGGGCGGGCACCGAGGCCATACAGGACGCGGGCGGTCTGATCGGCTGGGGCGTCTCCACCCCGCTCGTCTTCGCCATGGGTGAGGTCCTCGCCGTTCCCCTGCTGCTCCTGCTGACGATCTTCGGGCTTCTGGTCGTCACGGCCACACCCGTCAATGCGATTCCGCAGCGGCTCCGGCTGCTCGGGACGAAGCTGGGGATCGTCGACGCGCCGGCCGCGGAGGACGGCTACGAGCCGTACGCGGACGACGAGCGGTACGACGATCAGTGGCGCGAGGCGCTGCCCGGCCGGACGCGCCGAGCCCCCGGGCGCGGCCCCGAAGGGGTGTTCGACGCTGACGACGCGGAGGCCGAGGCGCTGGCCCGGCGTCGCAGGCCCCGGCGGCAGACGGCGCAGCCCGGTACGAACCGGCCGATGGACGCCGTCGACGTCGCCGCGGCTGCCGCCGCCGCGCTGGACGGAGCGGTCCTCAACGGCATCTCGCCCTCGCCCGTCGTCGCCGACCTCACCCAGGGAGTGTTCGGCGACCGGGACCGCACCGCCGACGGGGACCGTGCCGGTGAGCGCGAGCGGACCGGCAGCCCGGTTCCCGGCGCGCGCGGAGCCCGTTCGGCGGAGGAGGCGGGCAAGGAGCGGACCGGCCGCCGGCCCGCCGGTGCGCCGCCCGCCGGAGTACCGGACCTGACCAAGCCCGCTCCGGAGCAGACCCGGCCGCTGCCCGCGCGGGCGGAGCAGCTCCAGCTCTCCGGGGGCACGTACTCGCTGCCCTCCCTCGACCTGCTGGAGCGCGGCGGCCCCGGCAAGACGCGGAGCGCGGCCAACGATGCGGTCGTGGCTTCGCTGACCAACGTCTTCACGGAGTTCAAGGTCGACGCGGCCGTCACCGGCTTCACCCGGGGTCCGACGGTCACCCGGTACGAGGTGGAGCTCGGCCCCGCGGTGAAGGTCGAGCGGATCACCGCGCTCACCAAGAACATCGCCTACGCCGTCGCCAGCCCCGACGTCCGGATCATCTCGCCGATTCCCGGCAAGTCGGCGGTCGGCATCGAGATTCCCAACTCCGACCGGGAGATGGTCAACCTCGGAGACGTACTGCGGCTCGCGGACGCGGCCGAGGACGATCACCCGATGCTGGTCGCACTCGGCAAGAACGTCGAGGGCGGCTACGAGATGGCCAACCTCGCGCAGATGCCGCACGTGCTGGTCGCGGGGGCGACCGGGTCCGGAAAGTCGTCCTGCATCAACTGCCTGATCACGTCGGTCATGGTCCGCGCCACCCCGGACGACGTACGCATGGTCCTCGTCGACCCCAAGCGGGTCGAGCTGACCGCGTACGAAGGAATCCCGCACCTGATCACACCGATCATCACCAACCCGAAGAAGGCGGCCGAGGCGCTCCAGTGGGTGGTGCGGGAGATGGACCTGCGCTACGACGACCTCGCCGCGTACGGCTTCCGGCACATCGACGACTTCAACCACGCGGTGCGGGACGGCAAGGTCAAGGCGCCCGAGGGCAGCGAACGGGAGCTCTCCCCGTACCCGTACCTGCTGGTCATCGTCGACGAGCTGGCGGACCTGATGATGGTCGCGCCACGTGACGTGGAGGACTCGATCGTCCGCATCACCCAGCTGGCCAGGGCCGCCGGCATCCACCTGGTGCTCGCGACGCAGCGGCCCTCCGTCGACGTCGTCACCGGGCTGATCAAGGCCAACGTGCCCTCCCGGCTGGCGTTCGCCACCTCCTCGCTGGCGGACAGCCGGGTCATCCTGGACCAGCCGGGCGCGGAGAAGCTCATCGGAAAGGGTGACGGGCTGTTCCTGCCGATGGGTGCGAACAAGCCGACCCGCATGCAGGGCGCCTTCGTCACGGAGGAGGAGGTGGCCGCCGTCGTCCAGCACTGCAAGGACCAGATGACCCCTGTCTTCCGGGACGACGTGGTGGTCGGGACGAAGCAGAAGAAGGAGATCGACGAGGACATCGGCGACGACCTGGACCTGCTCTGCCAGGCCGCGGAACTCGTCGTCTCCACACAGTTCGGCTCGACCTCGATGCTTCAGCGCAAGTTGAGGGTCGGCTTCGCCAAGGCCGGAAGGCTCATGGACCTGATGGAGTCACGGAACATCGTCGGCCCCAGCGAGGGATCGAAAGCCCGCGACGTGATGGTGAAGCCCGACGAGCTCGACGGGGTGTTGGCCCTGATCCGCGGGGAAACAGCTCCCTGACGGTCACGGAAGCATCGCGAATTCGCTTCCCCCGACGGCGGGGGCAACCGTTGCGCCCGGTCGTACGTCAAGTTCAAGTGGAGGGTGCGGCCGTGGCCGCCCCCGCCATACAGCCCAAGGGGTTGTCCGGCGGGCCCGATGGCGTACAAGTCGTCGCGCCCGGTTGCCCCACCCTTTCGCACCCCCCCTAGACTGAACATCCAGCAGGTGGCTCACGCTCGAAAGGCGCCCCCGTGTCCATCGGCAACTCCCCCGAAGACGACCGGCCTTCGATCGGTCGTGTGCTTCAGCAGGCTCGAATCGCCGCAGGTCTGACGGTCGACGAAGTCAGCGGCTCCACCCGGGTGCGCATCCCCATCGTGCACGCGATCGAGAACGACGACTTCTCACGCTGCGGCGGCGATGTCTACGCGCGCGGTCACATCCGTACCGTCGCCCGCGCGGTCGGCATCGATCCTGAACCGCTGGTCCAGCAGTACGACGCCGAACACGGCGGCCGTCCTGTGCCCACGCCCGCTGCTCCGCTCTTCGAAGCGGAACGCATCCGGTCGGAACCCCGGCGGCCCAACTGGACCGCGGCCATGGTCGCGGCCATCGTCGCCGTCGTCGGTTTCGTCGGCTTCACCCTCTTCGACGGTGAGGACGAGGGAACCAGCACCGCACACGTGGCCGAGGGCTCCACGCCCCAGAAGACCACGGCCAAACCGACCCCCACCAAGCCCGCCGACCCCAAGCCCGTGCCGTCGGAGAGCGCCATCGCCGCGGCTCCGCTGGACAAGGTGACGGTCAAGCTCAGCGCCACCGAGGGCAAGAGCTGGATCTCCGCCAAGGACCACAGCGGGCAGATCCTCTTCGACGGACTCCTTCTCCAGGGCCAGTCGAAGACGTTCCAGGACGAGGAGCGTGTCGACCTCGTGCTCGGAAACGCCGGATCCATCGATCTCTTCGTGAACGGCAAGAAGGTCGAGGACCAGTTCGAACCCGGACAGGTCGAGCGACTTTCCTACGCGAAGGGCGACCCCGAGGCGGGCTGAGAACGCCCGCTTCCCGAACCACCGCCCGACCTGGTGTCCCACCCCGATCACGACGAGCGCCCGGCCCCGCTGCCGGGCGCTCGTCGCGTTCCGGTCGGGCCACCGATGTGCCGCTGGTGCTCGTCGCCTTCCGCACCGCGCCGGCCGCCTCCCTGCCGCCGGGTGCGCTCCGTGCGTTCGCGTGCGCGAAGGTGACTCCGGGTAGCGGGAACCCTGCGCGGCGGGGGGCCCGCCACGACGAAGTAGTCTTGATTCCATGCCCGAACGCCGTACCGTCGCCCTCGTCACGCTTGGCTGCGCCCGTAACGAGGTGGACTCGGAGGAGCTTGCAGGCCGCTTGGCAGCGGACGGCTGGGAGCTCGTCGAGGACGCCTCCGACGCGGATGTCGCCGTCGTCAACACCTGTGGCTTCGTCGAAGCCGCCAAGAAGGACTCCGTCGATGCCCTCCTCGAAGCCAATGATCTGAAGGACCACGGCCGGACCCAGGCCGTCGTCGCGGTCGGCTGCATGGCCGAGCGTTACGGCAAGGACCTCGCCGAGGCCCTGCCGGAGGCGGACGGCGTCCTCGGATTCGACGACTACGCCGACATCTCCGACCGCCTCCAGACCATCCTCAACGGCGGCATCCACGCCTCCCACACCCCGCGCGACCGGCGCAAGCTCCTCCCGATCAGCCCCGCCGAACGGCAGGACGCCGCCGTGGCCCTGCCCGGGCACGCACAGGAGATCGCCCCCGCGCCCGCCGACCTTCCGGACGGTGTCGCCCCGGTCTCCGGACCGCGCGCCCCGCTGCGCCGCCGGCTCGGCACCAGCCCGGTCGCCTCGGTGAAGCTGGCCTCCGGCTGCGACCGCCGGTGCACCTTCTGCGCCATCCCGTCCTTCCGCGGCTCCTTCATCTCCCGCCGCCCCTCCGACGTGCTGGGCGAGACCCGCTGGCTCGCCGAGCAGGGCGTCAAGGAGGTCATGCTGGTCTCCGAGAACAACACCTCGTACGGCAAGGACCTCGGCGACATCCGTCTGCTGGAGACCCTGCTGCCCGAGCTCGCCGACGTCGACGGCATCGAGCGCATCCGGGTCAGCTACCTCCAGCCCGCGGAGATGCGCCCCGGGCTGATCGACGTCCTGACCTCGACGCCGAAGGTCGCCCCGTACTTCGACCTGTCCTTCCAGCACTCCGCCCCCGGCGTACTGCGCGCGATGCGCCGCTTCGGCGACACGGACCGTTTCCTGGAACTGCTGGACACCATCCGCTCCAAGGCCCCGCAGGCCGGCGCCCGGTCCAACTTCATCGTCGGGTTCCCCGGCGAGACCGAGGCCGACCTCGCCGAGCTGGAGCGTTTCCTCACCGGTGCCCGGCTCGACGCCATCGGCGTCTTCGGATACTCCGACGAAGAGGGAACCGAAGCGGTCGGTTACGAGAACAAGCTGGACGCCGACACCATCGCCGAGCGCCTCGCCCACATCTCCCAGCTCGCCGAGGAGCTCACCTCCCAGCGCGCCGAGGAGCGGGTCGGCGAGACCCTGCAGGTGCTGGTCGAGTCCGTGGAGTCCGAGGAGGACGGTCCGGTCGCGATCGGCCGCGCCGCGCACCAGGCACCCGAAACGGACGGCCAGGTGGTCTTCACCACACGCGAAGGGCTCGTCCCCGGCCTTATGGTCGAGGCGAAGGCAGTGGGCACCGAGGGAGTCGACCTGGTGGCCGAACATCTCACACTCTCGGAGGCGGCCAGATGACGGGAGCCCCGGCATCCGCGACGGGCGGCTCCGGCGCTACGCCGGTCCGCGGCGGCAAGCTGGGCACCGCGGCCGTGAACCAGGCCAGCCTGTGGAACATCGCCAACATCCTCACCATGATCCGGCTGCTCCTGGTGCCCGGCTTCGTGATGCTGCTGCTGGCGGACGGCGGGTACGACCCCGCCTGGCGGTCCGTGGCGTGGGCGGCCTTCGCCATCGCGATGATCACCGACCTGTTCGACGGCCACCTCGCGCGGACGTACAACCTGGTCACCGACTTCGGGAAGATCGCCGATCCCATCGCCGACAAGGCGATCATGGGGGCCGCGCTGATCGCCCTGTCGTGGCTGGGCGACCTGCCGTGGTGGATCACCGGGGTGATCCTCTTCCGTGAGCTGGGCATCACCCTCATGCGGTTCTGGGTGATCCGGCACGCCGTGATCCCGGCGAGCCGGGGCGGCAAGCTGAAGACGCTGGCTCAGGGAACAGCCGTCGGGATGTACGTCCTGGCGCTCACCGGCCCCCTGGCCACCCTCCGCTTCTGGGTGATGATGGTCGCCGTCGTGCTGACGGTGGTGACCGGACTCGACTACGTACGCCAGGCGGTCGTGGCGCGCCGCAAGGGGCTCGCCGCCGAACGGGTCGCGGCGGTGGAAGCGGTGGCCCTGGCGCTGGACCCCGACGCGGACGCGGCTGCGATCGCGCCCGCGGCCGTGGCCGGGGGCTCCGGGGCGTCCGCGCTCGCGGGGAACGCCGGTGACGCCGCCGTACCGGACGTCGCACCGGCGGCGGTCGCCGGGAGCGAGACACTCCCCCAAGCCGTGGTGGGCGACCCCGCCGAGGCCGAGAGGTGACCCTCGCGGCCCGGGTACTGCGGCATCTCGCGGAGCGGGGGGAGACCCTCGCGGTGGCCGAGTCGCTGACCGGTGGCCTGGTCGCGGCGGAACTCACCGCCGTGCCGGGGGCCTCGCGCTCCTTCCGGGGGTCGGTGACGGCTTACGCGACCCCGCTGAAGCACGAGCTGCTGGGAGTCGACCGGACACTGCTCGCGGAGCGTGGAGCGGTGGACGCCGAGGTCGCGCGCGGTATGGCGGCCGGTGTGCGGTCGGCGCTCGGCGCCGACTGGGGGATCTCCACCACCGGGGTCGCCGGCCCCGAACCCCAGGACGGTCAGCCGGTGGGTACCGTCTTCGTCGCGGTCGCGGGACCGCTCGGGGTCGGTAAAGTCGCGGCACTGCGGTTGAACGGTGAGCGGACGGACATCCGTAGAGAGAGCGTGCTCCACGTCCTTGAGCTGCTCTCCGGCGAACTCGCAGAAAATGCGAGGGCACAGGATACGGAACAGAACGGGGGGAATTGATGTTTGCAGCCCTGAGAGAACACGACATCGCTCCCCGCACGGCCGCAGCGCTAAGCGGTACGGTGGGGCGTGAAGGATGCGGCTACGCGGTCCGAGGAGGGAGCCACCGATGATTCTGCTCCGTCGCCTGCTGGGTGACGTGCTGCGTCGGCAGCGCCAGCGCCAAGGCCGTACTCTGCGCGAAGTCTCCTCGTCCGCCCGGGTCTCGCTCGGCTATCTCTCCGAGGTGGAGCGGGGGCAGAAGGAGGCATCCTCCGAGCTGCTCTCCGCGATTTGCGACGCGCTTGACGTACGGATGTCCGAGCTCATGCGTGAAGTGAGCGATGAGCTGTCACTCGCCGAACTCGCCGCGTCGGCGGCAGCCAGTGATCCGGTCCACGTGCCGGTTCGCCCCATGCTCAACTCCGTCTCCGTGGCATCGGTGGCGGGTGTACCGGCGGGTCGGGTGACGATCAAGGCGCCCGCGGAGGCGGTGGAGGTCGTCGCTGCCTGACCCGCACGGTCCGGTGTGACAGTGGACCCCGGTCGGCCCCTCGTGGGGCTGGCCGGGGTTCTGTCGTGCGCGCGCTCCGTCCGTGCGTCGCGAGGGTGTGGGCGGCGGTTCACGGGGCACACGGAGAGCGAGGCTGCGGATGGTCGCTTTGTCGTCTTATGTGCCATCGTGGATGGCGTGCCGACAGCGGCTGCCGAACCAGCCGACGCAACCGCCGGTGCGACGGGAAAGGGCCGTGGGCCCGCCCCGGACACCGACAGAACGGAGAGAGTGCATGTCTGTCGTGAAGAGCCCGCTTTCCGATGCCGACCTCAAGACGGTGGGCGAGGCGCTCCAGGGCGCCCTGGTCGACCTGGTCGACCTCTCGCTGGCCGCGAAGCAGGTCCACTGGAACGTCGTCGGCCCGCGCTTCCGCTCCGTGCACCTCCAGCTCGACGAGGTCGTGGACACCGCGCGCCAGCACTCCGACACGGTTGCCGAGCGTGCCTCGGCCGTCGGCGTCAACCCGGACGGGCGGTCCGCGACCATCGCACGGACGACCGCCATCGACGTCGTGCCGGACGGCTGGATCAAGGACGTCGATGCCGTGAAGGTCCTGGTGGACGCGCTGGAGATCGTGATCGGCCGGATGCGTGAGCGGATCGACGCCACCGCCGACCCCGACCCGGTGAGCCAGGACACCCTGATCGCCGTGGCCGCCGACCTCGAGAAGCACGCCTGGATGTTCCAGGCGGAGAGTGCCTGAGCCGGCCGGGCCGCGAGGCGCGTGAGCCTCGCGG
>NZ_JBHWZJ010000131.1:0-18008 GCF_042728415.1 Streptomyces sp. NPDC060198
CCGGTCTGATGCTGCGGGGCTACCACTGGCCGCTCGACGTGCTCGGCAGCCTGTGGCTGAGCGGTCTGCTGCTCGTCCCGCTGTGGTGCGCCCGGCGGTGGACCGGGCGGACCGGCACCGGTGGGATCGCGGCCGGGGACGGACCCGGGCGGACCACCGGTACCGGTGAGGTCCCGGCCGGGGACGGATCCGCGGCCGGGGGTCCGGATCAGCCGAAGTAGGCGTCGAAGTTCCGGGCGAACTCGCCGTTGTTGAAGCGGTCCCAGTTGATCGACCAGGTCATCAGGCCGCGCAGTCCCGGCCAGGTGCCGTGCGTCTGGTAGCTCCCGCAGTCGGTCTTCTTCGTCAGGCAGTTCAGCGCCTTGGTGACCTCGGCGGGGGTGGTGTACCCGTTGCCGGCCTGGGTGGAGGCGGGGAGGCCGATGGCGATCTGGTCGGGGCGGAGCGCCGGAAAGATCTTCGTCTGGTCGCCGGCCACCGGGAAGCCGGTGAGCATCATGTCGGTCATGGCGATGTGGAAGTCGGCGCCGCCCATCGAGTGGTACTGGTTGTCCAGACCCATGATGGAGCCCGAGTTGTAGTCCTGGACGTGCAGCAGGGTGAGGTCGTCGCGCAGGGCGTGGATCACCGGAAGATAGGCACCGGCGCGCGGGTCCTGGCCGCCCCAGGGGCCCGATCCGTAGTACTGGTAGCCGAGCTGGACGAAGAAGGTCTCAGGCGCCATGGTGAGCACGAAGCCGGAGCCGTACTTGGCCTTGAGGGTCTTCACCGCCGCGATCAGGTTGACGATGGCGGGCGTGGTGGGCGAGCGGAAGTCCGTGTCACCGGTGTTCAGCGAGAGGGAGTGCCCCTCGAAGTCGATGTCCAGGCCGTTCAGCCCGTAGGTGTCGATGATCTTGGACACCGAGGTGACGAAGGCGTCCCGGGCGGCGGTGGTGGCGAGCTGGACCTGGCCGTTCTGGCCGCCGATCGAGATCAGCACCTTCTTGCCGGCCGCCTGCTTGGCGGCGATGGCCGCCTTGAACTCGGCTTCCGACTCGACGTTCGGGCACTCGGTGACCGGGCAGAGCGAGAAGCGGATGTCACCCGAGGTGACGGAGGTCGGCTCACCGAAGGCGAGGTTGATGACGTCCCAGGACGCGGGTACGTCGGCCATCCGGGTGTAGCCGGAGCCGTTGGCGAAGCTGGAGTGGAGGTACCCGACGAGCGCGTGGTCGGGCAGCCCGGCGTTGTTCCCGCCGCCGGTGGAGCCGGTGGCCGCGGTCGTCGCGGCGACGGCGGCCGACTTCGCGGACTCACCGGCCGAGTTGGTGGCGGCGACCTGGAAGCTGTACGCCGTCGAGGCGGTGAGGCCGGTCACCGTGGTGGAGGTCCCGGTGACCGTGGCGACCTTCGTGCCGCCCCGGTAGACCTGGTAGCCGGTGGCTCCGGAGGAGGCCGTCCAGGACAGCGGTACGGAGGTGGCGGTCGGGGTGCCGGCCGTCAGCCCGGTGGGGGCGGCGGGCACGGTGACCGGGGCGCCGCCGGGGCCGATCAGACTGAGGTCGTCCACGTAGTACGCGGAGGTTCCGTACCAGCCGTGGGTCCAGATGTTGACGGACGTGGTGGCGGAGCCGGTGGTGAAGGTGGTGGTGAGCTGCTTCCACGCACCGGAGGACTGCGTCCAGGTGGAGACGTCGGTGGTGCCGGTGCCGGTCGCACCGAGGTAGACGTAGTCGCCCTGGACCCAGGCGCTGAGCGTGTACGTGGAGCCCGGCTTCACCGTGACGGTCTGGGCGCAGTTGGCGTAGTCACTGCCGGCCGGGGTGGCCTTCAGCGCGGAGCTGCCGCCGTGCACGGGGGTGCTGACGGTGGCTCCGCTCCCTGCCGAGCAGGTCCAGCCGGTCAGGCCCGACTCGAAGCCGCCGTTGCGCGCGAGGTCGGTGTCGGCGGCGACGGCCGTCGGGGCGACGGCGGCGAGGGTGCCGGCCGCCAGCAGGCTCACGGAGAAGGCGGCCAGAGCTCTGGTGAATCGGGCAGGACATCGTGTGCGTTCCACAACTGCCTCCGTACAAGGGGGGAATGGGGCGGCGCCGCACAACATGGTCCAGACCAATCGAGTTGTCAAGACCACTGGCACCGGACCTCACGCCGCGCACCGCGCCCCACCGTCACCCGCCGGGCGCCCAGCCGGCTCATCGGCCCAGGTCACCGCCTTCCGCGTACCGTTCACGGGCCGCCAGAACGGCCGCCGCCTCGTGCATCGCGAGTTCCAGCAGGACGGGGTCGGTGAGCGTCCCCGACCCGTCGGGCGGCACCAGCCAGCGCACTCCCCCGACGGCCCGCCCGGGGCGCGGAACCACGATCCACGTACCGGCCCCCAGGCCCCGCACCCCCGTGCCGATCCACCGCGCGGCGGTGCCCGGCGGCACGAAGAAGCCCATCCGGGCGTCACCGAAGTCCGCCAGGACCGGGCCCGGCCGGTCGATCAGGCGGGTGAGCACGTCGAGCGTCGGGTAACCCAGCCTGGCGGCCAGGACGAGCACGTCCCAGCGCCGGCCGGTGGGCAGGAGCGCGATCCCCCGCGGATCGCGCTCCCACTCCCGCCGGCAAACCGCCGGATCGGGTGCCACCGATGCCAGCCACCCGATTGCCGCCCCTGCCCTTGCGTCAGCCACGCCGGCCTCCCTCTTCCGTGTGCGCGGATGGTGCGTCCACACGGTGGAGAGGGGAGAGGGCCGGAATCATGACGCGAGTCGGAGCCGCCAATGTCCTGTGAGGTGACTCACAGGGCCTTCCCGTTACGGACGGCCCGTCAGGCGTGCGACAACGGGAGCGCGGGCGGATCGCTCAGCGGCAGGAGGGCGATGCCGCCCGCCCGGTCGACCGCCTGCCACAGCCGCGCCGACGCCGGGTCCGCGCCGACGGCCCCCTCGGATTCGACGAAGTACGCGGTGAGGAAGGCGCGCACCGGGGCGGAGTCGACCGGACCGTCCGCGCCGCCGTCTCCCGGCAGGGGAGGCAACGCGATGAGCAGCATCCCGTGCACCCGCTCGGCGCCGGGGCGCAGAGCGGGCTGGAAGTAGGGCAGGTCCAGGGCCCGGGCGCCGAGGCGCTCGTAGAAGCGCACCCGGGCCGCGGCGTCACCGCGTTCCTCGTCTCCGGAGTGGGCCGCCGGGTGTTCGATCTCGGCAAGTGTCATCTCCGGCCGGAACCGCCGCTGCCAGGCTCCGCCGACCTCGTCCATGAGCAGCCGTCCGAGGCCGCCGGACCGGCTCTCCCGGCGTACGGCGACGTAGGAGAGCAGCAAGACCCTGCTTCCCGGGTCCCACTCGCCGACCGCCGCCGCCAGCGGCCTTCCCTCACCGTCCACCACGGCGGTCAGCACGCCGAGGCCGTCCCGCAGTATGGCGCGCAGTTGGTCGCAGGAGATCAACTCGTCCGGGATGAAGGCACCGTGGAGGATCTCGTCGTAGATCACTTCGACCAGCGGACTGCTCTCGCCGATGTCCGTGACGCGCGGCCGCGCCGACGGCGAAGGGTCTGTCGCCAAGGGTCCTGCTCCGATCTCCGGGCGGGCGAAGGAGCCCGTCACTGGTTCCTGCGGTTTCGGGGCCACAGTACGAGGCCCAGCAGGAGCGCGAGGGCGACGATGCCGACCACACCCCCGACGGCCCATCGGGCGGCCGTGTCGTCCTGGAAGAATCCGGCTTGCAGCACCTGGATCACTCCCGAGACGCCCGCCGCGGCGATCACCGCGAGGAGCACCTCCAGTTTGGCGCGCTGCCGCTCCTCGCGCTGTCTGGCCAGCTTCTCTATGGTCAGGCCGAGTTGCTCGTCCGTCACCTCCTCGATCATGGAGTTGAGCTCGTCGACACGCTCCTGGAAGCCGGAGCACTCCAGCAGCAGCCGGAGGCTGTCCGCCGCGACAGGTGCCGCCATCAGGGACGGCGAACGGATGAACGCGACCGTGGACCGGACCCGGATCGCGAAGTCGTTGAGCCGCAGCTTCTCGGCGTCCAGGGCTCTCGCGAGCTGGCTCAGCGTCAGGGCGCGCGCGTCCTCCTCGCTTTCCGCCGCGTCCGCCGTGTTCGCGGTCCGCGGGGGCGGGCCCGGCGCCGGGGTGCCCGCGTCCTCGCCGCGTTCCACGGTGTTCACCTGTGACTCGATGCCTCCGACCACGTGGTAGTGGCCGGCGAGCTCGAGCGACCATCCGGCGAAGAGGGCGTCCAGCGTGGCGACGAACTCAGCCACACTCCCGCGGGTCCCCTGGGTGAACTCGGCCACGCCGGGCGCTATGACGACGGTGGTGTTGGAGGTGCGGACGGTCCGCTCCCCGATCAGACCGGTCGCCGTCGAGGAGAGCGCGTTCTCCGCCGCGTAACGGATCCACTCCGCGAGCCCTCCGATGATGAAGGTGACCGGGTTGGTGAGCACCTGTGCCCCCACCGCGTCGAGCAGGTCGGTCGCGGAGCGCACCTCGCGCCGTGGCTCGGAGTTCGCCGGGCCCGGTGCCGTCGAGGCCGCGTCGACGGTGACGACGAGCTGGAACATGCCCTGCCGGGCCACGACGTCCGCCTTTTTCAGGTCCCTGTCGGCGCGCAGACATCTGCCGACGTCCTCCGCCAGGTGCACCGCGAGATCCGCCAGTCGCGGCCATCCTCTGTCCTCGGCGTCCGGAGCGGCCGGAGGGGCCGTGGCCGCCGGAGGGACCGGAGCGTCCTGGAAGTCGACCGATACGCGGCCGTGCTCGGGTGCGGCACGCAGCATCATGGTGTACAGCTCGCCCGGCATCGCGTTCTCGATGTCCACCGTGAACCGCACATAGTGGTTGCCCAGCTCCGAGAAGCGGATCTCGGCCTGCAGCCGCACGGGTTCGCCGCCGTCGGCTCCGGGTATCACCACGTCGGGAAGCGTGAGGAGAGCGCCCTGGTAGTGCCGCCCGAACGCGTCCGAACCGTCCCAGACGTCGTCGAGCGTCAGCGAACCTTGTACCGAGAGGGGCTTCACGCCTCCCAGGCTCCAGTCCGCCGCTTTCGCGCCGATGCCGTCCAGCACGGCCCGGGTCGAAACCCCGAGGGTGGCGAAGGGGTAGAGGTAGACGATTCTCCCCCGGTCGATCCTCAACCAGGGGTCGTGCCGGACACGGTTCAGCTCCATCATGGAGAACCGGTGGGCCCGCAGCTCGCTGAGGTAGGCGGTATCGGTGATCTCGCCACCGCCTTCGGCCGCTTCGAGTTCCGCGATGACCCCGTCGAGCGAGGCGCCCGTCGCGAGGAAGTCCCGCACCGAGACAACGGCGGCGGCAACGGCGGTGTTGTAGACCACCCACTCCGCGGCGCGTTCGATGACGTAGGTACTGACGTCCGGGTGCGCGTCGACCGCGCGGCCGGCGAGCGCGATCGCCTCGCGTGCGTGCATCGCCGCGGCGTCGAGGGCGGCCTCGTGGCCGGCCCACTGCCCGGAGGCCATGGCGTTCTCCGCCCGTATCTGCTCCGAGAGGCTCGCCATGAGCGCCAGGACGGCCCTGGTCAGCAGGGCGTCCTCTCCCGTCACCATCGCGCCGTGGGCGTGCAGGCACTCCTGCGCACCGCTCAGGGTGTCCCACATCGGCTGGTAGTGATAGGAGATCTCCCACTCCTCCTCGACCGAGAGGAGGACGAAGAGCAGCAGCAACGGCACCCCGCCCGACTCGGCGGCGGCCTTGGGCAGCTGGGCGAGGGTCTCCGCATGGGCGAATCCCTTCCGGTCGGCCAGTCGGCGGCTCGACGGCAGCAGAGCGGGGAAACGCGAGGAGTCCCACTGCGGCAGTTCGCACAGCGCGCCGGACTCCACCTGCTTGGTGGTCAGCCAGTCGCGCAACGGCTTCAACTCGCCCTCTTTCAGGGCCGCTACCAGATCACCCACGTCACCATGCATTGCGCGATGCTATACGCGCACACCTCGGACTGTCAGTAGCGTCCGACTCACTCGCGGTGATCGCGAATACGCCGTCCACCGCTCGCCGAAGCCCGGCCCTGCTCACCGGAGGTGGGCTGTCACAGGCGGCTGTCACACTTGCTTCTCATGGAACAGATGGACGATCTCGTGGCACGGACCGAGAGCGGCAAGCGCGTCAAGTACCTCCTGTTCTGGGGTCATCGTCCCCTTCCGGACGGCCGGTTGGGCCCGTCATGCCTCAGCCAGTGGTGGCCGTCGGAATTCACCGTCGCCGGAGTGACGTACCCCTCGGCCGAGCACTGGATGATGGCCGGCAAGGCGAGGCTCTTCGGCGACGCCGAGGCGGAGCTGGCCGCGCGGGAGGCCCGCACACCGGCTGCCGCGAAGAACGCGGGTCGCCTGGTCCGGGACTTCGACGAGGACGTCTGGGCGCGGGAGCGCTTCGGGCTCGTGGTGGCGGGCAGTGTCCACAAGTTCGGCCAGGACCCGGGGCTCCGCGCATATCTGCTCGCCACCGGCGACCGTGTCCTGGTGGAGGCGAGCCCGCTGGACCGGATCTGGGGCATCGGGCTGGCGAAGGACGACGAGCGGGCCGAGGACCCTCGGCGGTGGCGCGGGCTGAATCTGCTGGGCTTCGCGCTGATGGAGGCGCGGGAACGGCTCCGCGACGGGGCGCCGGTCCCGGGGACGCCCGGGCCCGCCTGAGTCCCCGTCCGGTTTCCGCCCGGGCCGCGGCCTCCCGACCCGGGCGGACCTGCCGTGTCAGCCCCGGTCGATCACCAGAGAGGTGGCGTACGGGTCGTCGTACCAACCGTCGTCCTCCTCGATGTCGTTTTCGAGCACGGCGATGGACCAGACGATGAACCCGATGACCACCGCGCCGACGAAGATGCCGATCGAGCCCGTGATGATGCCGGCGAGCGCCTGGCCGCCGTTGTTGGCCTCACCCCGCTGCGCGCGCTTGCGGCCCAGGATGCCGAAGATCAGGGCCAGCACCCCCAGGATGATGCTCAGGATTCCCCACATGAAGAAGAGGCAGATCGAGAGGATGCCCAGCACCATGGCCGTGACGCCCATCCCGTTCGCCGGCACGGGCGCCCAGACTCCCTGGCCGCCGTACGCGTCGTAGCCGGTGTAGGCGGGGTAGGGCTGCGGCGGCGCCGGGTAACCGTACTGGCCCACCGGCTGCTGCCCCGGCCCGTTCGGGGACACCGGCGGCGGGGGCATCGTCGAGGGCCCAGGCCCGTAGCCGCCCTGCGCGGGCGGGGGCGGCATCGCCGAGACCCCCGGCCCGAAGCCCCCCTGTGCGGGCGGAGGGCCGAAGCCTCCCGCGGCCGGGGCCGTCCAGGCACCCTGCTGCAGGCTTTCGGAGCCCGGCCCGGCGATGACGGTCGGCTGGTCGTGCACCGCGGGCGGACGGACGTCTCCGCCCTGCTTGCCCAACTCGACCCTGCCGTCCGGCGCCGCCCAGGGATCGCGGGGCGCCGCCGCGTCCGCGGGCGGCTCGGTGTTCTCTGACATGTGACTCCCCCTCGTGTCCACGTCATGCTACGGCCCGGCCGGAGTCGTCAGGAGCCGCCTACGATTACCGGTGCCACCGGCGGGCCCCGCCGGAGAATCCGGCCGCCCTGGGCGGCCGGCGTCGGCGTACCGAGAACCACCGGAGACCTCTGATGACCGACCCCCACCCCTTCATCGCGGGGCTGCCCAAGGCCGAACTCCATGTGCACCACGTCGGCTCGGCCTCCCCCCGCATCGTGGCCGAACTGGCCGCCCGTCACCCCGACTCCAAGGTGCCCAGCGACCCCGAGGCGCTGGCCGACTACTTCACCTTCACGGACTTCGGCCACTTCATCCAGGTGTACCTCTCGGTGGTGGACCTGATCCGCACCCCCGAGGACGTCCGGCTGCTCACGTACGAGGTCGCCCGTGACATGGCCCGGCAGAACATCCGGTACGCCGAGCTGACCGTGACCCCGTACAGCTCCGTCAAGCGCGGCATCCCCGACCAGGGCTTCATGGAGGCGATCGAGGACGCGCGCAAGGCGGCCGAGGCGGAGTTCGGCACGGTGCTGCGCTGGTGCTTCGACATTCCCGGGGAGGCGGGGCTGGAGTCCGCCGAGGAGACCGCGCGGCTGGCCCTGGACCTTCGGCCCGAGGGGCTGGTCTCGTTCGGCCTGGGCGGACCCGAAATCGGCGTCGACCGCCCGCAGTTCAAGCCGTACTTCGACCGCGCCATCGCCGCGGGGCTGCACTCGGTGCCGCACGCCGGTGAGACCACGGGCCCGCAGACGGTGTGGGACGCGCTGACGGCGCTGCGTGCCGAGCGCATCGGGCACGGCACGACCTCCGTGCAGGACCCGGCGCTGCTCCAGCACCTCGCGGAGCGGCGCATCCCGCTGGAGGTCTGCCCGACGTCCAACATAGCGACGCGCGCGGTGACGGACCTGGACGCCCACCCGATCAAGGAGATGGTCGCGGCCGGCGTGCTGGTCACCGTCAACAGCGACGACCCGCCGATGTTCGGCACCGACCTCAACAACGAGTACGCCGTCGCGGCCCGCCTGCTGGACCTCGACGAGCGCGGGATCGCGGAGCTGGCGAAGAACGCCGTCGAGGCTTCCTTCATGGACCCCGCCGGCAAGCGGAAGCTGGCCGCCGAAATCGACACGTACACGGCACAGTGGCTGGCGGCGGTCGGCCGCTGAACCGGCCGACGCGGACCCGGTCGAGGTCCGCCGGACACACCCCAACGCCGTCCCGAAGGCGACAATGGCCCCATGACACGCACCGTCACCGCCGTGGGGCACCGCGGAGATCCCTACCGCGTCCGCGAGAACACACTGTCCTCGATCCGGTCCGCCCTCGAACGGGGGGCGGACGCGGTCGAGATCGACGTCCGCGTGACCCGGGACGGGGTCCCCGTACTGCTCCACGACGCCACTCCGGAACGGCTCTGGGGGATCGGCCGGCGACTGGACGCCCTCGACCACGCCGAGTTGGCGGAGCGGACCGGCGGCGGGGTACCGACCCTGCGCGAAGCGCTGGCCGCGGCCGGCCCGCACCGGGTGATGGTGGACCTGCCCGGCTCCACCGACGCCTCCGTGCGGACGATCGTGAGCACGGTGCGCGAGTGCGGGGCGGGTGAGCGCGCCTACTACTGCGCCGGACCCGACGCGATGCTGCGGGTCCGTGCCAACGACCCCTCGGCCGAGATCGCCCTGACCTGGACGACCCTCGCCCCGCCGCGCCCCGAACTCCTCGCGGCGATCGGCCCGCGCTGGCTGAACTACCGGTTCGGGCTGGTGACGCGGGACCTGGCGGACCGCGTCCACCGGGACGGCCTGCTCGTCTCCGCCTGGACGGCCGACACCGGGCGCACCATGCGGCGGCTGGTCTCCCACGGGGTCGACTCGATCACCAGCAACCGGATCGACGTATTGCGCCGCGTGCTCGCCGACTCCGCTTCGGGCACGGGCGGCTGACCGCCGCACACCGCCTTTTCGCTGGAGGTGCCGTGCGAGAACGGGCCGGCTCCTCACCGCGCCGGAGCGGGCGCCCCGCCGTCAGTGGCGCCCCGCCGTCAGTGGTGCCCCGCCGGAACGGGCGCCCGCCGGACAGGCGGCCCGTCGGCGGCACTCCCCGCAGCCTCCAGCCTCTTGATCATCCGCCGCACCACGAGCAACGGGACCACTCCGAAGACACCGAACGACATGTCGATGACCGTCCACCAGAACGGAATACCCCTCAGCGGCCCGCAGATCAGGGCGAGCGGCAGGATGCCGGCGCAGGCGATCATGCCGAATTCCACGACCCAGACATTACGGACCGGATCACGGTAGGGCCCGTAGAACGCCACGGCGATGACGAGATGGGCGAAGGCCAGCCAGTCGGTCCCGTACAGCACGAAGGGGTGGCGCGCGTCGGCGTCGTCGAGCCCGGTGCGCACCCGGGTGATCCACTCCATGAGAGCGGGCAGGTGCTCGGGGACCGGTGACGCGGAGGAGGACAACAGCTCCTCGGTCCAGCGGAGTTCGTGCACGAGCGGGAAGGCGGTGAGCCCGCTCAGCACCAGGCAGACGATGAAGACGACCAACCACACGCGTATGCGCCGCAATAGGGCTCGCTCGCTCATGGCCCGCACTCTACGCCTTTTATGAACGCGTTCAAAAGGGTCCCGGACGGCCTGTCCCGTACCCCGGAGACGCCGAACGGCCCCCGGGTGACCGGGGGCCGTCGGGGAGCCGGGCAGCGCGGACCCGGGAGGGCTGCCGGGCCGCGCCGCGAAGGTCAGCCTTCGAGCGAGGTCATGACGTGCTTGATCCGCGTGTAGTCCTCGAAGCCGTATCCCGAGAGGTCCTTGCCGTAGCCGGACTTCTTGAACCCGCCGTGCGGCATCTCGGCGACCAGCGGGATGTGGGTGTTGATCCAGACGCAGCCGAAGTCGAGGTTCTTGGACATCCGCATCGCGCGGGCGTGGTCCTTGGTCCACACCGAGGAGGCGAGGGCATACTCGACGCCGTTGGCGAACTCCAGGGCCTGGGCCTCGTCGGTGAAGGACTGCACGGTGATGACCGGGCCGAAGACCTCGTTCTGGATGATCTCGTCGTCCTGGCGTAGGCCGGAGACGACGGTCGGTGCCCAGAAGTAGCCCTTGTCGCCGACCCGGTGGCCGCCCGCCTCGACGGTGGCGTGCGCCGGGAGGCGGTCGATGAAACCGCTGACCTGGGCGAGCTGGCCGGCGTTGTTGAGGGGGCCGTAGAGCACGTCCTCGTCGTCCGGCAGGCCCGTCTTCGTGCCCTTGGCCACTGCCGCCAGGGCCGCGACGAACGCGTCGTGCACCGATTCGTGGACCAGCACCCGGGTCGCCGCCGTGCAGTCCTGGCCGGCGTTGAAGTAGCCCGCCTCGGAGATCCCGGCCACCGCCTTGTCGATGTCCACGTCCTCGAAGACCACGACAGGCGCCTTGCCACCGAGTTCCAGGTGGACGCGCTTGACGTCCTTGGCGGCCGAAGCGGCGACCTGCGTGCCGGCCCGGACGGAACCGGTGATCGAGGCCATCGCGGGGGTCGGGTGTTCCACCATCGCGCGCCCGGTCTCGCGGTCGCCGCAGATGACGTTGAAGACGCCTGCGGGGAGGATCTCGCCGATGATCCCGGCGATCAGGACGGTTGAGGCCGGTGTGGTGTCGGAGGGCTTCAGGACGACGGTGTTCCCGGCGGCCAGGGCCGGGGCGAACTTCCAGACCGCCATCATCATCGGGTAGTTCCACGGCGCGACCTGGGCGCAGACACCGACCGGCTCGCGCCGGACGATCGAGGTGAGGCCCTCCATGTACTCACCGGCGGAGCGCCCCTCCAGCATCCGGGCGGCACCCGCGAAGAAGCGGATCTGATCCACCATCGGGGGGATCTCCTCGCTGCGGGTGAGTGCCAGCGGCTTGCCGGTGTTCTCCGACTCCGCCGCGATCAGCTCCTCCGCGTGCTCCTCGAACGCGTCGGCGATCTTGAGCAGGGCCTTCTGCCGCTCGGCGGGCGTGGTGTCGCGCCACGCGGGGAACGCCGCGGCGGCGGCCGTCATGGCGGCATCGACGTCCGCCTGCCCGGAGAGCGGCGAGGTCGCGTAGACCTCCTCAGTGGCCGGGTTGACCACGTCGATGGTCCGCCCGTCCGCGGCGTCCCGGAACTCCCCGTCGATGTAGTTGCGCAGACGGCGCACCTCGGTGGTCACAGCCACCCTCCTTCTCGTCGGTCTCTCGTCGGCCGGTACTGCACCCGGATGGCCAGCCTACGACGCGGCCATCCGGGTGTGGAAACATTCTTCCTGCCACGACCACCCAGACCTCCGGATTCTTTCGTTCACGCGGATGTGTACGAGTGATTCCTCCGTCAAAAGCTCGCGACACCCCGGCACCCCGGATACCCGGACACTCAGGCATCCCGACACCCCCGGCACCCCGTGCGGAGAGGCCCGCGCGACCTGCTCCCGGCAGGGAGCTGGTCCGGCGACGGCCGAGGCAGCGTCGCGCGGGCCGCGAACCCCGTCGCGCAAGCACTCGCGGCGATGAGTGAGATTCCCTGGGCGGCGCCGGCCACGGGCGCGTTCTTGCAGCCGGGCACACGCGGAAGGCGCCGCACTTCCACGGCCTGTGCACACTGCAACGCCCCCCATGGCGACTTCGGCCCGAATGCGCCCGTTCGAGTGAGAACGGACTCATCCGGGCCGCGTGCTGTTCGCACACCTCGGCACGACTCCCTACCGTGCCCAGTGACCGATCGGCCGCGTCTTCGTTCCCCCGTACGAGGGAACGGGAAACTGACCTGAACCGAGGTGTACGCCATGGTGGCCCCGCCGGACAACGACGTGATCTGGGCGCGCTCCCTGCATCACTCCCACAATGGATCGCCGGGCCTCAGCGGTGTCTCGCTCGGTGTCCGCGAAGGCGAGATCCTCGCCGTGACCGGACCGCGCGGCAGCGGCAAGTCCACTCTGCTGCACTGCCTCTCCGGTCAACTGGTGCCGCAGCAGGGCGAGGTGTGGTTCAACAGTGTGCCGGTCCACACCATGGGCCCCCGCATGCGCGAGCAGCTGCGCCGCGACCGGTTCGGCTGGATCGCCTCCGATCCGCAGCTCGTCCCCGAGCTGAGCGCGTGGGAGAACGCGGCGCTGCCGCTGCTGCTGCGCGGTACCTCCCACCGCACCGCCAAGAAGGCGGCCATGGAGTGGCTGGAGCGCATGGACATCGGGCCGCTCGCCAAGAAGCGACCGCACGCGCTGCTGCAGATCCAGCGTCAGCGGATCTCCGTGGCGCGCGCCCTCACCGCCTCCCCTTCCGTGATCTTCGCGGACGAGCCGACCGCGACCCTGCACGGCGCCGACCGCGCCCAGCTGCTGCGGACCCTCACGGCGGCGGCGCGTTCGCACGACATCACCGTGGTGATCGCCACCCACGACGCGGAGATCGCCGCGCTCGCCGACCGTACGGTCCCGATGCTGGACGGCCGCCGGGTCGCCACCGTCAAACTGCCCGCCGGAGCCGATACGGAAGGCCGCTCGGCGTGCTCGCTCTCCGTCTAGCCCGCGGCTCCCATCCCCTCGTCCTGGTCAGGCGGCTGCTGGTCGCCTCCGCGTCCGCCGGGGTGGGCTTCCTCCTGCTGAGCACGCTCGGCCACGCCGCCGGACACCCGGCCCAGGCGGCGGGCTCGGTCCTGCGCCTGCTGTGGTGCTCGGTACCTCTGGCGGCCACCGTGCAGTTCGCCGTCGCGGTGGCCCGTACCGACCCGAGCACCCGGCCACGCGCCGGGCTTTCCTCCCTCGGCCTCGGGCCGGTCCGGCTGTCGGTGCTCGCCGCGGTCTCCACGGCGGTCGCCACCACCCTCGGCTCGATGGTGGCCCTGCTCTTCTTCCTGCATCTGCGCGGCGATCTGACCGGGCTCCCCTTCGACGGCGGCGCGGCGGCGTTCCTGGGCGCCGGTACCCCGCTGCCGCTCGCCGCCGCGCTGGTACTGCTGGCGCTCGTCCCCGTATCGGCGTCCGTGGCGAGCGCGCTGGCCCTGCGGTCCCGGCCCACGGCCCCGGCGGCGGACGAACCGTTCGCTGCGGAGGAACCCGTCTCCCCCGCAGCGGCTCCGGCCGGCCTGCCCTGGGGTGTGGCGCTCGCCGCCGCCGGGCTGGCGGTGGAGGCGTACGCCAGCCGGGGATCGGGGGGCAGCCCCTTCCCGCTGCCCGGCCGGCTCGACTCCACCCCCGCCGGGGTGCTGGCGGGCTGGGTCCTCACCGCGACCGGCCTGGCTCTCGCCGGGCCCGGGCTCACCCACCTCTGCGGACGGCTGCTCCAGTCCGCACGACCGGGGGCCGTGCGACTGCTGGCGGGCCGGGTCCTGATGGACGAGTCCCGCCGCATCGGCCGCCCGCTCGGCATCGTGTGCGCCGTGGTCTCGGGCGCCGTCGCGGCGATGGCGTTGTACCAACCGGGGTCGCGCCCCTACGGGCCGCTCACCGCGCTCGGGGCCGTACTGGTGCTGGGCTGCACGACGGCGTCCCTGCTGACCTCGGCGATCGAGGCGAGGCAGGACAGGGCGCGGAACGCGCAGACCCTGCACCGGATGGGCGCCCACTCGTCCGTCCTGCGGTCCGCGACCGCGCTGCGGGCAGTGGCGCTGCTGCTGGTGTTCGCGCCGCTGACCTGGGCCATCGCCCAGCTGGCTGCCCTTCCCCTGTCGGGCTGAGGACGCCGGGCCCTGTTCCTCGCCGGGCCCCGGCGAGGAACAGGGCTCAGGGATGCGTGGCCAGACGCGCAGCGAGAGCGTCGAAGAAGGCCTCCCAGCCGTCCTCGGCGGCGGCGTACTGCTCGGGTGTGAGATGGCCGCCGCGCTGCTGGAAGACCAGCTCGGTGGTGGAGCCGGGCCGCTCGTGGAAGGTGGCGGTCACCGTCTCCCCCGCGTCCTCGGGCGCGGTGGCGTCCTGGAGCGTGAAGACGATCCGCTCCGGATCCGCGACTTCGAGGTACGTCCCGTGGAACGGCATCTCGGTGCCGGGCACCACCAGCACCAGGCTCCAGCTGCCCCCCGGGCGTACGTCCATGGACATCCGGTCGAGCGGAACCTCCGCGTCGCCGCCGTACCAGGCAGCGAAGTCCTCGGGATCGGTCCATGCCCGGAAGACACGCTGCCTGGGGGCGTCGAGTACGCGGGTGATGTCGATGCCCTCGCGTGCTGGGTGGCTCATGATCCGCGTCACTGTCCTTCCCGGAATCGGCCGGCTCGGCCCACTGCCGGCGCCGGCGGGGCCGTCGCCGAGGCCGGCCCGCTCCGGAGTCCGGCGGGCGTGGCCCGTCTCCAGCTTGCGCCGACCGGTCCGGGCTGTCGCGGCGGCGATCAGGACTCCGGGGCGCACCCGCCGGGCGGCGGATCGCCGCTCACGTCCGGGCGGCCACCGCGTCGACCCCGGCGGCCCGCAGTCCGCGGGCCAGGCGCTCCATCTCGGGCATCGTGCCCACGTACCGTCCCGTGACGACCTCGTGGAGCACGGACTTGACGTCGGCCAGCGGGAGGCCGAGTACGTTCCTCAGCACACGCATGGCCACGGCTCTGCTCGCCGCCTGATCCACTCGCAGCCGCACCGCGCCGTGCTCGGCCAGCAGGCGGTCCCGCAGCTCCGCGGGCAGGTCGCCACCGCACACGGCGAGCCGGAGCCCGCAGGACGGACAGCTGATCTCCGTGTCCCAGGTCAGGGAGCCGTTCACCAGTGCCTGAACACCCGAGCACGTCGTCCCGGCACCGCAGTCCTGGCACTCGGCCCGGTACGTGAGGCACTCGACGACCACCGGCTCCATCGCCACCCCCCTTCGGGGAGGTTACCGCTCGTCCAAGAACCGGCGCGCGGGACGCCGGCAGCCCGGAGCGGGGCCGCGTCGGTCAGGACTCCGCTTCGGCCGCCAGGACCACCGTGCCCGCCGCGTCGAAGGTGACTCCCACGACCGCGCCCTCGGCCGGGGTGTCGGCGAGCGCGCACTCGGCCTCGACGACCGGACCGCGCTCGGGGGTCAGCCGTACGGCGACCCGGTCGCCCCGGAACGTACGCACTCCGGCCGTGCACCGCAGCCCGTCCTGCGGGGCTCCGATCCGCACGCCCGCGGGCCGTACCAACAGGTCGCAGCGGCCCTGCGGCGATCCCTCCGGTACCGGCACCTCCCCCCACGGGGTACGGGCGACCGTGCCGGTCACGGTCGCCCCGACCACGTTGTCGAACCCGAGGAAGCGGGCGACGAAGGCGGAGGCGGGGTGCTGCCAGACCTCCAGCGGGGTGCCGGCCTGGGCGATCCGGCCGTCCCGCATCACCACGACCCGGTCGGCGAGCGCGAAGGCCTCTCCCTGGTCGTGGGTGACGGCGAGCACCGTCGTGCCCAGGTCCGTGAAGAGCGAGCGGAGTTCGACGACGAGCCGCTCGCGCAGCCCCCGGTCGAGCTGGCCGAGCGGTTCGTCCAGCATCAGCAGTCGGGGGCTGGGCGCGAGGGCGCGGGCGAGCGCCACCCGCTGCTGCTCACCGCCGGACAGTCCCGCGACGGCCCGGGGGCCCGCCCCGGAGAGGCCCACCAGAGCGAGGAGTTCAGCGACCCGCTCCCGCTGGGCGCTCCGGTCCACCCCGCGCATCCGCAGCCCGAACGCGACGTTGGCGGCCACGTCCCGGTGCGGGAAGAGCTGGTGGTCCTGGAACATCAGCCCGAGGCCGCGCCGGTGGACCGGGACGCCCGCCTGGTCGGCGCCGCCGAGGAACACCCGGCCGCCGTCGAGCGGCTGGAGCCCGGCGACGACGCGCAGCAAGGTGGACTTCCCGCTGCCGCTCGGACCGAGCACGCAGACGATCTCATGGTCGGCGACCGTGAGGTCCACCGCATCCAGCACCGCTCGTCCGCCGAAACGGACCGTGGCCGTCTCCAGCTCCAGCATGGTCAGAACTCCCCGGATCGGTCGGTACGGATGCGTTCGAGGAGCAGCAGGGAGACGGCGCACACCAGCATCAGAATCGTGCTGAGGGCCATCGCCTGGCCGTAGTTGAGATCCCCGGAGCGGCCCAGCAGCCGCGCGACGGCGACCGGCAGGGTCGGGCGGTCGGGACGGGCGATGAAGACGGTGGCACCGAACTCGCCGAGCGAGACGGCGAAGGCGAAGCCGGCGGCGACCAGCAGCGCCCGGCGCACCAGCGGGAGGTCGACCTCCCGCCAGGCCCGCAGCGGCGAGGCACCGAGGACCGCCGCGGCCTCCCGCAGCCGGGCGTCCACCGCCCGCAGGACCGGAAGCATGGTCCGTACGACGAAGGGGACGCCCACCAGTGCCTGGGCGAGCGGCACCAGGATCCATGAGGTGCGCAGGTCGAGCGGCGGTTCGTCCAGTGTGATCAGGAAGCCGAAGCCGACGGTCACCGCGGAGACGCCGAGCGGCAGCATGAGGAGCGCGTCGAAGCCCCTCACCAGCCGTCCCGCCCTGCGGGTGAGCGCGGCGGCGGCGAGTCCGCCGACGACGACCGAGATGCCGGTGGCGGCGAGGGCGTACTGGAGGGAGTTCCCCACCGCCTCCAGCGGGGCGACCAGGAAGGCCGAGCCGCTCGCCTCCGCGGAGCCCAGGGCCCGGTAGTAGGCGAATCCGTGGCCGCCCGGCTGGTCGAACGACCGCTCCACCAGGACGCCGAGCGGCAGCAGGATCAGCAGCAGCACGGTCAGCAGGAGGCCGCCGAGGAGCGCCCACTGTCCGGCGCCGCGCGGGCGGTGGGAGGTCTGCGACGGATCGACGAGGCGCAGGGCGGTTTCCCGCCGGCGTACCGTGCGCGCGTGCACGGCCAGGATGGCTCCGACGGCGACGAATTGGACGAGGGTCAGCACCGCCGCCGTGGGCAGGTCGAGCAGTTGCGCGGTCTGCCGGTAGATCTCCACTTCCAGCGTGGAGTAGGCGGGACCGCCGAGGATCTGGACGACACCGAACGAGGTGAAGGTGAACAGGAAGACCATCAGGGCGGCGGCCGCCACCGCGGGGGCGAGCGCGGGCAGCGTCACCCGCCGCCAGGCGGCGAACCGCCCCGCCCCGAGTACCCGGGCGGCTTCCTCCTGGCGCGGGTCGAGCTGCGACCAGAGCCCGCCGACGGTCCGCACGACCACGGCGTAGTTGAAGAAGACGTGGGCCGCCAGGATCGCCCAGACGGTGGTGTCGAGGCGTACGCCCCACAGTTCGTCGAGCAGTCCGCCGCGTCCGAGCAGGGCGAGGAAGGCCGTACCGACGACGACGGTCGGCAGGACGAACGGCACGGTCACGATGGCGCGCAGCAGCTGTTTGCCGGGGAATTCGAGGCGGGCGAAGACGTACGCGCCGGGGAGGGCGATCAGCAGGGTCAGCGCGGTGGAGGCGAACGCCTGCCAGGTGGTGAACCAGAGGACGTCCAGCAGGTCGGCGCGGCCGAGTACCTCGCCGAAGCGCGCGAACTGCCAGCCGTCCTCGGTCTTCAGCCCGCGGGCGACGATCGCGGCGACCGGGTACGCGAAGAACAGCGCGAAGAACGCGACGGGCACGGCCATCAGGCCGAGCCGCGTCGCGAGGGAG
>NZ_JBHWZJ010000132.1:0-17948 GCF_042728415.1 Streptomyces sp. NPDC060198
CTCCGGGACTGCTGAACGTCTCCACCGCCGCTCCGGGCCGGGGCCGGTGCCCCCGGGAGACGGCCCCGCCTCGGAGCGGCGGTGTCGCGTGCCGCCGACGGACCGGTACACCCGCGCGTCGGTGTCACCGTGTCCCTCAGACCAGCAGGGGCAGCACCTCGGTGCCCAGCCGGCGCACGTTCTCCTCCGTCGCCCCGAGGTCGCCGGAACCCTCGGAGAGAAGCGCGAAGCGGGTGATGCCCGTGCGCTCGGCCGTGGCCGCGAGCCGGTCGGCGGCGAACCGCGGCGGCCCCACCGGGTGCAGCCCGCAGAGCAGTTCGGTGTACGCCACGGGGTCGCGCATCACCCGGAACCGGCCGTCGACGGTCACGTGCTTGCCCAGGCCGTCCCGCAGCCACTCGGGCATCGCCTTCACCAGCGTCTGCACGGCGTCCTCCCGGCAGTCCCCGATCTGGGCCACACCGGCCGAGACGTGCGCGGCCGCCGCGACGGTCTCCGGCGGATGACCGGCCTCCCGGGCGCTCCGGCGCCACAGCGCGACCATCTCCGCCTTCTCCTCGTCCCCGCAGTGCATCCCGAGCAGCATCGGCAGGGCCTTCTCGGCGGCGAGGCGCACCGTCTTCGGCGAGGTGCACGCCACGATCACCTCCGGGCCGGGCAGCGGCGCCCCGTCCGCGTCGAGCAGCTCGTCCGCGCGCGGCACCACCGCCACCTCGCGGAAGGGGTAGCGGCTTCCGCGCCCGGCCACCCGGGGCTCGCGCAGCCAGTCGAGCAGCAGGTCCAGGGACTCCGGGAAGCCGCTGTCGTACGCCTCCAGGCCCGCGCCGAAGACCTCCAGGTCCACCCAGGGCCCGCCCCGGCCCACACCGAGGCTGAACCGGCCGCCGGCCGTCAGGTGGAGCAGCGCCGCCTGTTCGCCGAGCGCCACGGGGTGCTGGGTCGGCAGCACGCTGACCGCCGTACCGACCCGGATTCTGCGGGTGCGGCCGAGCAGCAGCGCGGCCAGTGTCACGGCCGAGGGGCAGACCCCGTACGGCACGAAATGGTGCTCCGCCAGCCACACGGAGTCGAGCCCCGACTCCTCCGCCACCTCGGCGGTCCGGACCGCCCGGTGCAGGGCCTCGCCCTGCCCCTGCCCCGGAAACTGTGCTGCCAGTACGAACGTTCCCACGCGCATCGCCTTCTGCCTCCTTGCGGCCGACGCGGTTTTCCCCTACCGGCATCAACGCCTGACACGTGCCAAAGGCACGGGCCGGGGAGAAAATGTTGCGATTTTCCGGTAACTACCTCCGTTGCCCGCCTCCGAGCCCGTCACGCGAGGGCGGCCGGTGGGTGCGTACCGGGGTCCCCCGTCGGTCCCCCCACCCCTTTAGGCTGGAAGTCCCTGTCCCCGCCGCAGCCCCGTGAGGTGTCCCGTGTCTCCGCGCCGCAACCGCCCCAAGAGCGGCGAAAGCCCGTCCGCCGACGCGAGCCTCACGGGGGACCGGTACGGCGGCGGCCAGGCCACCGAGAGCTGGCAGGGCGAGGAGTGGTCGGTGCGCCCGGTGGCCGGCGCGAGTGCGCAGGGCAAGCGTTACCGCTGCCCCGGCTGCGACCAGGAGATCCCGTCCGGCGTGCCGCACCTGGTGGCGTGGCCCGAGTACGGCGGCATCGACGACCGGCGGCACTGGCACAAGGCGTGCTGGAACGCGAAGGACCGCCGCACCACGCGGGTGCAGCGGTCCCGGAACGCCCCGCGTCACTGATGCGCGCGCGGGGCGTGGCGGCGGCGCGTCAGACGTCGCGCCGGTTCAGCGCCAGGTTGGCGACCAGCAGGACGGCTGCGGCCAGCAGGAACATGATCGCCACCGGGTCCCAGCCGGACGGACCGGAGTCGGTGATCGAGGAGTCGTAGAGTGCGGCGATCTGGCTGGGGACGGAGTACTCGAAGAGCAGCTCCCGGAGCCGGCTCAGCTGGTCCACGGCCATGAACAGGGCCAGCACGAGCGGCAGCAGCACCACTCCGATCATGATGGTGATCGCCCCCGCCGAATGCCGGACGATCGTGCCGATACCGAGCGAGAGCAGCCCCAGCAGCGCGGTGTACAGCCCGACCCCGACGGTGGCCCGCATCCAGTCGGCGCCCGAGGCGGAGGAGCCGCCGCCGAGGATGGCCGTCTGGAGCATGGCCACGACGGCCGCGGTCACCGTGGTGAGGACGAAGACCAGCAGGAAGAAGACGAACGCCTTCGCCATGAGCACCCGGCTCCGGCTCGGGCACGCCGTCAACGTCGTACGGATCATGCCGGTGCCGAACTCCGAGGCGATGGTCAGCACGCCGAGCGTGATCACGCAGATCGAGCCGAGCAGCACCCCGAAGAAGCCGAGGCTCAGCACCTCTCCGCCCTCCTCCCCGATGCCCGGATCGCTCGCCGCGTTCACCCCGAAGGCGACGAGCAGACCGATGCCCAGCAGCAGCGCGACCATGGTGCCGAGCGTCCACATCGTGGAGCGCACCGAGCGGATCTTCGTCCACTCGGAGGCCAGCGCGTCGCCGAGGGTGGCCGGGCGGACCGGGATCGGCGAGACGTAGTTGCTGAGTCGCAAAATCCCGCCGGGGACGGCCGGTCCGTGGAAGGCGGTACCCGGACCGGGCTGCGGGTCGGCCTGGGGGAGCGGTGGTGTGGCCGACGTCGTCATCGGGAGTCCTCGCTGGTCTTCTGCTCGGCGGGGGTGGGGGCAGGGGCAGGTGCTGGGGCAGTCGGCGCGGGCGCGACCGGGGCGGACACCGGCGGTGCGGGCGCGACGGGGGCGGACACGGCCTGCGCCGGGGCGGCAGGGGCGGTCGACCCGTCGGTGGCGTACGGATTCCGGCCGGGCGGCGCGGGCGCGTACCACTGCTGCGTCACCGGTGGCTGCCCGTACCCGGGGGCACCCTGGGCGGGCTGCGGGACGGTGTACGGGGGCGTGGGCGGCCGGAGCCCCGCCTTCGCGTCGTCCGTGGAACGGTAGTCCACGACGTGCTGCGTCATCCGCATGTACGCCTCTTCCAGGGACGCCTGGTGCGGCGACAGTTCCCACAACCGCACACCGGCCCCGTGCGCGAGGTCGCTGATCCCCGGCAGCGGCAGCCCGGCCACCCGCAGTGCGCCGTCCGGCTCGGACAGCACCCGTCCGCCCGCCCCCGTCAGGGCGGCGGTCAGTTTCTCGCGGGACTCCGGCGCGTCCTCGGCCACCCTGATCCGGGCGAAGTCGGCGGAGTTGACCGAGATGAACTCCTTGATGCTCATGTCGGAGAGCAGCCTGCCGCGCCCGATCACGATCAGATGGTCCGCCGTCAGGGCCATCTCGCTCATCAGGTGGCTGGAGACGAAGACCGTACGGCCCTCTGCCGCCAGCGCCTTCATCAGGTTGCGGACCCAGAGGATGCCTTCCGGGTCGAGACCGTTGACCGGTTCGTCGAAGAGCAGCACCTGCGGATCGCCCAGCAGCGCCGCCGCGATGCCGAGCCGCTGTCCCATCCCGAGCGAGTAGCCCCTGGAGCGCCGGTGGGCCACCTCGCGCAGGCCCACCACGCCGAGCACCTCGTCGACCCGGGCGGCCGGGATGCCGGCCAGCTGGGCCAGCGACAACAGGTGGTTGCGGGCGCTGCGCCCGCCGTGCACCGCCTTCGCGTCCAGCAGCGCGCCCACCTGGCGCGGCGCGTTCGGCAGGCTCGGGTAGGAGTGGCCGCCGATCGTCACATGGCCGGAGGTCGGCCGGTCGAGCCCGAGCATCATCCGCATGGTGGTGGACTTGCCCGACCCGTTCGGGCCGAGGAACCCCGTGACCACTCCTGGCCTGATCCGGAAGGAGAGGTTGTCCACGGCCGTCTGTGCGCCGTAACGCTTGGTCAGGCCGACTGCCTCGATCATTCCCAGCCCCATCGACTCATCTGTCGTCGGGGCCCGGCCCGCTCGGCCGTATGCCCCCGTGTGAGTGAGGAGGATAACCAGGCCCGGACGGTTCCGGCGAAGGCGCCACCGATCCCGTCGGGCGCCACGTGGCGGGGCCGCCGGAGGGGAGTGCGTGCGCCGTGCCGGCCCGCCGTGTACGGCTTCCCGCCTTCCTCCGCGCCGCCCGGCTCGCGCCGGGGCGAGCCGTGGGCCCCGGAAGTACTCGGAGAATCCTCTCTGTTCGAAGTGGAATCGGGCGTGAGGACTGCGGGCCCGCCTGCTCCACAGCGACGAGCGACCACGGAGGTCTCTCCGGCCGAACCTCCGAAGGAGTGAGCCTCTGCGTCCGCGGGTTTCCGAGCCCCTTCGGCCCTTACGCGTCCCGCTTCCGGAGCACGAGGTAGCCGCCCACCAGCGCCGCGACCACCCAGATCAGCATGATGCCCAGTCCGGCCCACGGCCCGTACGGAGCCTTGTCGCTGCCCATGGCGTCCGGGACCACCTGCATGATCTTGGATCCGGCCTGGTCGGGGAAGTAGCGGGCCACCGTCTTGGCTCCCGGGACCGAGGACAGGATCTGCGAGACGAGGAAGAAGAAGGGCATCAGGATGCCCAGCGAGAGCATCGAGCTCCGCAGCATCGCGGCCACGCCCATCGAGAAGACCGCGATGAGGCCCATGTAGAGGCCACCGCCGACCACCGCGCGCAGTACGTTGTCCGCGCCGAGGTCCGTGCCGTGATCACCGAGCAGCGCCTGCCCGAGGAGGAAGGCGACGAAGCTGGTGACCAGCCCGACGACCAGGGCGAGCGCCCCGGCCACCGCGATCTTGCTGAAGAGGAGCGTGCCGCGCCGGGGCACGGCCGCCAGCGAGGTACGGATCATCCCGGAGCTGTACTCCGTACCGACCACCAGTACGCCGAAGACGACCATCGCGAGCTGGCCGAGGATCATTCCGGAGAAGCTGACGAAGGTGGGGTCGAAGGTCGCCCGTTCCGTGGCGTCGAGGTCGTCGAACCGCGACTTGAACAGCGCGCTCAGGGCGGCTCCCATGGCCACCGTGACGACGAAGGCCGAGATGAGCGTCCACGTGGTGGACGAGACCGTGCGGATCTTCGTCCACTCGGAGGTCAGGACCGCGGGTACCGATGCCATCGGTCACACCCCCTTGCCGTCGGTGCGGGTACCGGCTCCGCCGCCGGTGTCGTTCCAGCCGGCGCCCCAGCGCCCGCCTGCCTGTCCGGGACCTGCCTGTCCGGGACCGCCGGCCGCGGCCGGCGGGACCGGGCCCGCGCCGCCGGCGGTCTCGGCGTCCCCGTGCGCGTGGTACTCCACCGAACCCGCCGTCATCTGCATGAACGCCTCCTCCAGCGAGGCCCGTTGCGGGCTCAGTTCGTGGAGGACGAGCTGATGGCGCGCGGCCAGCTCACCGAGCTGCTCGCTCGTCGCGCCGTCGACCTCCAGGGTGCCGTTCCCCGCCTCGACCGGGGTGAAGCCGCCGGCGGCGAGCGCGTCGCGCAGCCGCTCCTGATCCGGGGAGCGCAGCCGCACGAAACTCCGTGAGTTCTGGTGGATGAAGTCCGCCATCGATGTGTCGGCGAGCAGCCGACCCTGACCGATCACGATCAGATGGTCCGCCGTCAGGGCCATCTCGCTCATCAGGTGCGAGGAGACGAAGATCGTCCGGCCCTCGGCGGCGAGCGCGCGCATCAGGTTCCGGATCCAGTGGATGCCCTCGGGGTCGAGACCGTTGACCGGCTCGTCGAACATCAGGATCTGCGGATCGCCCAGCAGCGCCGAGGCGATGCCGAGACGCTGCCCCATGCCCAGCGAGAAGCCCTTCGACTTCTTCTTCGCCACCGCGCTCAGCCCGACCGTGTCCAGCACCTCCGCGACCCGCGAGGCGGGGATGCGGTTGCTCTGGGCCAGGCAGAGCAGATTGTTGTACGCGCTCCGGCCGCCGTGCATCGACTTGGCGTCGAGCAGCGCCCCGATGTACTTCAGCGGCTCGTCCAGCTCGCGGTACCGCTTGCCGTCGATGCGCACCGAACCACTGGTCGGGTTGTCCAGATCGAGCATCATCCGCATCGTGGTGGACTTGCCCGCACCGTTCGGGCCGAGGAATCCGGTGACCATCCCGGGTCTGATCCGGCAGGACAAGGCATCGACGGCGACCTTCTGGCCGTAGCGCTTGGTCAGTCCTTCGAGCTCGATCATGCGTTCACGCTAGAACGGCCGCGCGCCCGGCGCCACCACAAAGGCGGAACCGGGCGCACGGAGGTGGGCCGGGGGTGTGAGGCGGCGTCAGCGGGTCTGCTGGGCCGGGACACCACGGGTGGCGGGCTCGTCGTCCACCGGGGAGGAGGCGGCGGCCACGGCCGCGCCGGTCAGCGTCGCCAGCATCTCGCGGACGTTGGTCAGCTGGGCGTTGATCGAGTCGCGGCGGTTGGTGAGCGCCGCCAGCTCGCGCTCCGACTCGCTGCGGATGCGGTCGGCCTTGGCGTTCGCGTCGGCCACGATGTCCTCGGACTGGCGCTGCGCGGTCTCCACCGTCTGGCGGGCCCGGCGCTCGGCGTCCGTACGGAGCTTCTCGGCCTCCAGGCGGAGCTGCTCCGCGCGGTGCTCGATCTCCGCGAGACGCTTCTCGGCCTTGGCCTGACGGGACGCGAGGTCGCGCTCCGACTGGTCGCGGCGCTTGGCCAGGTTGGTCTCGAAGTCCGCGGCGGCCTGGGCGGCCTTGGCGCGGGTCTCCTCGAAGAGAGCGTCCGCCTCCTCGCGCTTCTGCTGGGCGTCCTTCTGCGCCTCGGTGCGCAGCGTGGTCGCCTCGCCCTTGGCCTTGTCGACGATGCGGACCCCGTCGTCCTCGGCCTTCGCCTTCCGCTCGGCGGCGAAGTTCTCCGCGTCGTTGCGCACCTGCTGGGCGGCCGACTCGGCCAGCTCGCGGTGCTGCTCGGCGGCGCGGCGGGCCTCTTCGCGCAGGTCCTTGGCCTCCTCCTCGGCGAGGCGGAGGATCTTTTCGACGCGGGCACCGAGGCCGGCGTAGGAGGGCTCGGCGTCGCTCACCTGGGCCTGGGCGTTCTGCGTCTCGAGGTGGAGCTCCTCGATGCGCTTCTCCAGGGAGGTGATGCGCGCGAGCGCACTATCACGGTCGGCGACGAGCTTGGTGATGCGGTCGTCCACCTGACCGCGGTCGTAACCACGTCGCACGAGCTCGAAGCCGAAGGGGGAAGAGGGGTCGCTCATGGGTTTCCTGTCGAATGAGACCGGTGAGGTGATAGAGGGAATCCTAGGGGCCAAAGCGGCGTGTCAGCGTGGAGATACCAGTTTGATCTGGAGAATGACACCTCTTTCGGGTGGCGGACCCATGGGACGCTGATCACTCTCCAGGGTGGCCGAAAACGCCGGTCGCACGCGGTCGCGCACCCCGGCACCCGTCCCCGACAGCCCCTCAGCCCTCCGTCTGCTTGCCGCCCGCCCGGGTGCCCGCGCCGGCGGCGGCCTTGATGCCGCCCCCGAGAGTTCCCCCGCCGGTGGCCTTCCCGCCTCCTGCCGGAACCTCGAAAGACTCCAACGCCTCCAGCACGTCCTGGACACGGGAGATCTCCGTATTGATGTCCGCGCGCCTGCGCACGAGGACGTCGAGTTCCCGCTGTCCCTCGTCCACCGTACGCTTCGCCTCGGCCTCGGCCTCGGCCCGCAGCTTCTCGGCCTCGCGGATGAGCTCCGCCTTCTTGGCCTCCGCCTCCTTGAGCAGGGACTCCGCGCGCTTGACCGCCGCGATCCGGACCTTGCCGGCCTCCGAATTCGCGTCCGACAGCAGCTCCTTGGCCTTCTTCTCCGCCTCGTCGCGCTGCTCGGTGGCGACCTTCATCAGATGGTCGACACGCTCGCCGGCGGTCTTCATCTGCTCGGACGTCTCCCGGCGGGCCCGCTCGTGCAGCTCCTCGACCTCGGCCTCCGTCCGGGTGCGGTGTTCCTCCGCGCGCTCCCGGGTGGCGGTGGCGTCCCGCCGCGCGCCGACCAGCAGCTCGTCGGCGTCGGTGCGCGCCCGCTCCACCAGGGTGTTGCCCTCGACGGTGGCTTCCGAGGTGATCCGGACGGCCTCCTTGCGGGCGGCGTCGACCATGGTGTCGGCCTGCGCCTCCGACTCGGTGGCGGTGCGCAGAGCCTCCTCGCGTGCCTTGTTGATCAGCTGGTCCGCCTGCTCGGCCGCGTCCGTCCGGCGTTTGGCCGCCGCCTGTCGCGCCTCGTCCAGCGCGCGCTCGGCCTCCTCGCGGGCGTCGTTGCCGAGCTTCTCCGCCGCCTCCTCCGCGTCGGTCCGCAACTTCGCGGCCTCCTCGCGGGTGCGGGCCGCGTGCTCCTGCGCCGAGGCCATGGTCTTCGCCGCCTCCGAACGCCGCCGCTCGGCCTCCTTCGTGGCCTCGCCGACGAGCTGGTTCGACGAGTCGGTCGCCTCCTGACGGATGCGCTCGCCCTCGCTCGTCGCCTCCGCGACCAGCCGGTCGGCCTGCACCGCCGCGTCCGACCGCATGCGGTTGGCGTCCTCGCGGGCCTCCGCACGGGACCGGGAGGCGTCCTGCTCGGCGGACGTGAGGGCGTCGGACGCCTCGGTACGTACCCGCTGGCTGTACTCCGCGGCCTCCGCGCGCAGCCGCTCGGACTCCGCGATGGCGTCCGTGACGGTCCGCTCCGCGAGCGCCTTCGCGGCGTCCGACTCCTCGGCCGCGACCTGACGGATGCGGTTGGCGTCCTCGCCGGCCCGCTCCCGCTCCGCGGCGGCGTCGGCGCGCAGCCGGTCCGCCTCCTCCCGCGCCTCGGTCCGCGTCCGCGTGGCCTCCTGCTCGGCGGCCGTGCGCTGCGCGGCGATCTCCGTCTCGGCCTGCTCGTGCAGTCCGGCGACCGATTCGCGTACCTGCTGGGCCGTCTGCTCGGCGGCGGCGACCATCTCGGCCGACCGGCTCTCCGCCTCGCCGACGAGGCGCTGCGCCTCGGTCTGCGCCTCCTCGACCCGGGTACGGGCGGACGCGAGGAGCTCCTCGCTCTGCTCGCGGGCCCGCTCGCGCTCCTGCCCGGCCTCGGACCGGGCCGCCTCCAAGGTCTCCTCGGCCGTCCGGCGACGCCGGTTGGCCTCCTCCTGCGCGGCCTCCAGCGCTTCGGCCGCCTCGGCCGCGACGCGCTCGGCGGCGGCAGCCGCCTCGGCCCGCACCCGGTCGGCCGTCTCCTGTGCCTCGGACTTGAGGCGCTCCGCCTCGGTGGCCGCCTCGCTGCGCAGCCGCACGGCGACGGTCTCGCCCTCCGAACGCGATTGCGCCGCGTCGGCCGCGGCCTCGTCGCGCAGCCGCTGCGCCTCCGCCTCGGCCTGCTCCTGGAGGGTGCGCAGCCGCTCGGCGGCCTCGCCGCGCAGCCGCTCGGACTCCTCGGCCGTCTCGCGGCGGATGCGCTCCGCCTCGGCACGGGCCGTACCGAGGGCTTCCTCGGCGGAGGCGACCCGGGTTTCGGCGTCGGTGCGCAGCCGGTCCAGCTCCGCCGCGGCCTCCTCGGCGCGGGCAGACACCTGACGCTCGGTCTCGGCGCGCAGCGCACCGGCGGCCTCCTCGGCCGCCGCCTTCGTGGACTCCGCCTGTTCCTCGGCCTCCGCGCGCAGTGCCTCGGCCTCGGCGCGGGCGCGCTCCAGGGACTCCTCGGCCTGCTTGCGCAGGGTCGTCGAGCGCTCGCCGGCCTCGGTGCGGACCCGCTCGCTCTCGGCGGAGGCGGAGGCACGCTGCTCCTCTGCGTCCGTCCTCGCCTTGGTCAGCAGCTCCTCGGCGGTGCGGGCACCCTCCTCGATCTGCTGGACGGCCTCGCGGCGGGCCTCGCCCCGGATGCGTTCGCCCTCGGCGACCGCCTCGGAGCGCAGCTGCTCGGCCTCGCCACGCAGCCGACGGGCCTCTTCCTGGAGCTCGACCGTCTTGGCCCGGTACTCCTTGGTGCCTTCCTCGGCGGCGCCCTTGAGCTGGTCCGCCTGCTCGGCGGCCTCGCCGCGCAGCCGGTCCGCCTCGGCCTCGGCCTCGCGGCGGATGCGCTCGGCCTCCTCCGCCGCGGCCCGGGTGGTGGAGGACGCGTCCTCGGAGGCCTTGGTCAGCACCTCCTCGGCGCTGCGGGCGGCCTTGGCGAGCTGGGCGGCGGTGTCCTCGGCAGCTGCCGTACGCGCCTTCTCGGCCGCCTCCGCGAGGAGCCGCTCCGCCTCGGCGCGGGCGTCGGCGAGGGCCTGCTCGGACTCTTCCTTCAGCGTCTCGGCGCTCTTGGTGGCTTCGCCGACCAGGCGGGCGATCTCCGACTTCGCGGTGCGGGTGCGCTGTTCGTTCTGCGACTCGGCCCCTGCCAGCGTCTTCGACGCGGCGTCCTTGGCCTCGGAGAGGAGCTTCTCCGCCTCCAGCCGCGCTTCGCGCAGCCGGGTCTCGGCCTCCTGGGCGTGTTGTTCGGCGGAGCGCTGGAGGTCGGTGGCCTGCCGGCGGGCCCGGTCGGCCTCGGCGGTGGTCGTGGACCGCAGTTCCTCGGCGTGCTGGGTGGCCTCCTGCGCCTGGCCCGCGGCGGTGCTCAGCATCCGTTCGGCGTCCCGGCGGGCGCGCAGCAGGATCGCCTCGGCCTCCGCGCGGGAGGTCTCTGCCTCGGAGCCGAGCCGCTGGCGGGTCTCCTCGGCGACCCGGGCGGCCTCGCTGCGCGCGGCGTTCACGGACTGCTCGGCCTCGGACCGGGACTCCTCCAGGAGCCGGCGGGCCTGGGACTCCGTACGGGCGCGCAACTGCTCGGCCCAGGCGACGTTCTCGTTGACGTGGGCCTCGACGGTCTGCCGGCGTTCGGCCAGCTCCTGGTCGAGGCGCTGGCGGCGCTGGACCGCCTCGTTGTGCAGTTCGGCCTGGAGGCGGGCCTGGTGCTCCGCGTGCTCCTGGAGGATGCGCTGCGTCTGCGCCCGGGCGTCGCGGAGCTCGCGCTCGGCGTCGGCCCGCACCTGCTCGGCCTGGGCCTGGGCGTCACGGAGCATCTGCTCGGCCTGGTATCCCAGGTCCGCGCCGCCGTAGGCGGGACGGGTCGCGAGATTGCGCCGAGCCTCGTGCAGCTTGGCTCGCAAGACCTCGACCTGGTAACCGAGGTCCTCGGCGTGCTGGACGGCCTTCTCCCGGTCGGTCTTCAGCCGGTCCATCTCGGCTTCGAACCGCGAGAGGTGGTCGTCTTCAGCTCGGTGGCTCTCCTGGCGTTCGTAGCCCCGCACTGCGCGGTCCCATCCGTCCCCTGGTCGCAACTCTCCATACAGGACCGCCCGCCGGCGAGCGGCCCCCCGGGGAATGGTGACAGACAAACGACAGGGACGTTTTCACGGCCCCGGCCCCGGCCCCGGCCCGGAACGGCCCACTCTACCGGGCCGGGTATCCGGCGGTCAGTGCTCCGTCCGGGACGTGACCAGTTCGGTGAGGACCCCGTGGCAGTCCTTCGGGTGGAGGAAGGTGATCCGGGAGCCCATGGAGCCGGTGCGGGGCTCGTCGTAGAGGACCCGTACCCCCTTCTCGCGGATGTCCGAGGAGTCCTGGTCCACGTCCTCGGTACCGAAGGCGATGTGGTGGACGCCCTCGCCGTTCTTCTCCAGCCACTTGCCGACGGCCGAGTCGGGCCGGGTCGGCTCCAGCAGCTGGAGGTAGGAGGCCCCGCCGTCGGAGGTGCCGTTGATCCTCAGCATGGCCTCGCGCACGCCCTGCTCTTCGTTGACCTCCGAGTGGTGGACCTCGAAGCCGTACGTGGAGCGGTAGAACTCCACCGTCGTGTCGAGGTCGAAGCAGGCGATTCCGATGTGGTCGATCCGCGTCAGCATGGGACCAGTGCAGCGTCCGGGAGGAGGATTGGCAAGGTGCGCGCGATCACACACGCTGCCGGATGACGGACGGTGGGCGTCTCAGTACATTTTCAAGTCAACCCTCGTTAACCACCCTCACCTCCTTAGGGGCCGTGCCCATGTCAGGAACGACAGGTACCACCACCTCAGTGATCGTCGCGGGCGCCCGTACGCCCATGGGCCGGCTGCTCGGCTCCCTGAAGAGCTTCTCCGGCGCGGACCTCGGCGGCTTCGCCATCAAGGCGGCGCTGGACCGGGCCGGCATCGGCGGCGACCAGGTCGAGTACGTGATCATGGGCCAGGTGCTCCAGGCCGGCGCGGGGCAGATCCCGGCCCGGCAGGCGGCCGTCAAGGCGGGCATCCCGATGAACGTCCCCGCGCTCACGGTCAACAAGGTGTGTCTCTCCGGGCTCGACGCCATCGCGCTGGCGGACCAGCTGATCCGTGCCGGTGAGTTCGAGGTGGTCGTGGCCGGCGGCCAGGAGTCCATGACCAACGCCCCGCATCTGCTGCCCAAGTCCCGCGAGGGGTACAAGTACGGCGCGATCGAGATGCTCGACGCGATGGCGTACGACGGTCTGACCGACGCCTTCGAGAACATCGCGATGGGCGAGTCGACCGAGAAGCACAACACCCGTCTGGGCCTGGAGCGCGCCGCGCAGGACGAGGTCGCCGCCCTCTCCCACCAGCGCGCCGCCGCAGCCCGCGAGAACGGACTCTTCGAGGCCGAGATCACCCCGGTCGAGATCCCGCAGCGCAAGGGCGACCCGGTGCTCTTCGCCGAGGACGAGGGCATCCGCCCCGGGACGACCGCCGAGTCGCTCGGCAGGCTCCGTCCCGCCTTCGCCAAGGACGGCACGATCACCGCCGGCTCCTCCTCGCAGATCTCGGACGGTGCCGCCGCCGTCGTCGTGATGAGCAAGACCAAGGCCCAGGAACTGGGGCTCGACTGGATCGCCGAGATCGGCGCCCACGGCAACGTGGCCGGTCCGGACAACTCGCTCCAGTCCCAGCCGTCCAACGCCATCCGGCACGCCCTGAAGAAGGAGGGGCTGACCGTCGACGACCTGGACCTCGTGGAGATCAACGAGGCGTTCGCGGCCGTCGCCGTGCAGTCGATGAAGGACCTCGGCATCACCTCGGAGAAGGTCAACGTCAACGGCGGGGCCATCGCGCTCGGCCACCCGATCGGGATGTCCGGCGCCCGCGTGGTGCTGCACCTGGCGCTGGAGCTGAAGCGGCGTGGTGGCGGTACCGGTGCGGCGGCGCTCTGCGGCGGCGGCGGTCAGGGCGACGCGCTGATCATCCGCGTACCGGGCAAGTAGTGCTGCGTCAGCCAAGGTCCCCCCGTCGAGGAGCGGCGTCGGGTGCGTGCTCCCGGCGTGCCGGCCCGAAGCCCCCGTACTGGACGTACTCGGGCTCTCGGCCGATGCGGCGAGAGTGCGTGCCTGACGCCGCGACGGGGCAGACCTCGGCTGACGCGGCACTGGTAAGGGTGGCGCACGGCCCGGCGGCGCGGCGCGGCACACGGTGAGAGGAACGGAGCGGTGATGGTGGACGTCCCCACCCTGGTGGAACAGGCACGGCAGGGCGGGCCGCGTGCCGTCGCCCGGTTGATCTCGCTGGTGGAGGGGGCCTCGCCGCAGCTGCGCGAGGTGATGGCGGCACTAGCCCCGCTGGCCGGGCACGCGTACGTCGTCGGGCTGACCGGCTCGCCCGGGGTCGGCAAGTCCACCTCCACCTCGGCGCTGGTCACCGCGTACCGGAAGGCCGGCAAACGGGTCGGGGTGCTCGCGGTCGACCCGTCCTCGCCGTTCTCCGGCGGGGCACTGCTGGGCGACCGGGTACGGATGTCGGACCACGCCTCGGACCCCGGGGTCTACATCCGGTCGATGGCGACCCGGGGCCACCTGGGCGGCCTCGCCCGCTCCGCGCCGCAGGCCGTCCGGGTGCTGGACGCGGCGGGATGCGACGTGGTCCTGGTGGAGACGGTCGGGGTGGGCCAGTCCGAGGTGGAGATCGCCTCGCAGGCCGACACCTCGGTGGTGATGCTCGCGCCGGGCATGGGCGACGGCATCCAGGCGGCGAAGGCCGGAATCCTGGAGATCGGCGACGTGTACGTGGTCAACAAGGCGGACCGGGACGGCGCGGACGCCACCGTTCGGGAGCTGAACCACATGCTGGGGCTCGGGGAGTCCCGGGGCCCGGGCGACTGGCGGCCCCCGATCGTGAAGACGGTGGCCGCCCGGGGCGAGGGCGTCGACGAGCTGGTCGAGGCACTGGAGAAGCACCGGGCGTGGATGGAGGAGCACGGGGTGCTGGCGGCCCGGCGCACCGCGCGGGCGGCCCGGGAGGTGGAGACGATCGCCGTCGGCGCCCTGCGCGAGCGGATCGCCGACCTGCACGGCGACCGCCGGCTCGAAGCGCTGGCGGAGCGCATCGTGGAGGGCCGGCTCGACCCGTACGGCGCGGCCGACGAACTGGTCGCGGGGGTCACCTCGGGGGATCTCTGACGGGTCCGGCAAGGCGGCGTGCGGGCCGCCCGGTCGGGCCCGTCAGGGCGGACGCCTACGGCCTGCCGCGCCGTCCGCGCAGATGGTCCGCGATCGGGGTGAGGGCCGCGTGCAGCTCGGCCAGTGCCTCGGGGGTCAGCAGGTCCATGAAGTGCTTGCGGACGGAGGCGACGTGGTACGGCGCCACCTTCCGCATCGTCTCCCCGCCGAGGTCGGTCAGGACCGCGAAGAGTCCGCGCCGGTCCGACTCGCAGTTCTCGCGCTGGACCAGCCCGGCGGTCTCCATCCGGGTGATCTGGTGCGAGAGCCTGCTCTTGGACTGGAGGGTGAGCGACGCGAGGTCACTCATCCGCAGCCGCTGGTCCTCGGCCTCGGAGAGGTTGACGAGGATCTCGTAGTCGTTCATGGTCAGGCCGAACGGCTGGAGGTCTCTCTCCAGCTGGTGCGTCAGCAGCCTGCTGACGTCCAGGTGGGTGCGCCAGGCACGCTGTTCCGCGTCGCTCAGCCAGCGTGTGGCCGTCTCGGTCTCCATATATGGATTCTACCTAAGAAGTTGAAAGCCGGACGAAGTGGGGGACGTGACTCCCGGCACTCACCCCGGCATCCGCCGCCGGCCGCCGGGTCGCGCACGGCACGCACCGCACTCCGGGCACGGGACAGGCCGGGCCCGGGGCGTACCCCTGGGAATCACGCTCCGCAGAGTACCGCTCACAGACCGAACCGGCGCTGGAGATCCCCCAGCTGGCCGGGGAGGCGGGGTGCGGACCCAGGTTGACCCCCGCCGTGGACGCCGGGACGGCCCCCGCCCGGGACCCCCGCCTCCACCGGAACCGCGCCCACCGGCTGCTCGGCCATCAGTACCTCGGTCGACTGCAGCAGCACCGTCCCCGCACCCACGAACTCGAACTGGTGCTCCTCGCCGGACGTCCCGCCGATCCCCGTCAGCGACCGCACTCCGCCCATCACGCCCCGCATGTACCCGTGGTCGTAGTGGTGGCACGGGGACGGGCAGTCCGCCCAGCCCACCAGGGCCTGCGGGTCCACCCGCAGCGGCGGCTCCATGAAGACCACCGGCCCGTTCGAGGCCGCCACGAACTTCCCCGTACCGATCAGCGTGAGGAACCCCGGCACGATCGACTGCTTCAGCGCCAGGGACGGCTGGAAGGCCAGCAGGTTGCCGGAGCGGATCGTCAGGTTGCCGTTGTCGAGGTCGAAGGAGTTGACGTCGAAGGCCCGGTCCGCGAGGAGCATCTTGCCGCTGCCCTCGGCCACCACCCAGTCGCTCGCGTGCATCGGCGAGTGGAAGCTCGTCCGCAGCAGCCGGTCGAAGCGGCCGTTGCCCACCCCGTCGAAGTCGATGCGCCCGTAGTAGGCGATCATCTTCCCCTTCTGGAGGAACCACTGACTGCCCTTCAGCTCCACGCAGAAGGTGTACGCGTTGACGTTGTCGTCCGACGGCAGCGTCGTCGGATCGAAGATCACGGGCGTGCTCACAGCTTCTCCTCCGACGCCTGGACGTACACCGCACCACTGCCGCTGAGCTCCAGCTGGAACGCTTCGCCCGAGCCGCGCCCCACCATGTCGCGCCAGCCGAGCGCGGTGGAGAGCTTGTTGCGCACGTCCCCGTGGTGCGCGACGTACGCCTGCGGGTCCACGTGCACCTCGCGGCCGGGGGTGATCGGCAGCTCGATCACCCCGCCGTGGGCCATCACCGCGACCGCGCCGTGTCCCTTGAGGGTCGTGGTGAACAGGCCCTGGCCGGTCACCTGGCCGCGCACCATCCCCATGACCCCGCCCTGCGAGCCCATGAACATCGTGCCCTGCTGGAGCGTGCCGTCGAACGCCAGCAGCCGGTCGGCCTCGACGTAGAGGGTGTCGCCCGCGAGGTTGATCACCTGGATGTGGTGGCCGCCGTGGCCGAACATCACCGTGCCGCTGCCCTCGACCGTCATCAGCGGGGTCGCCTCGTTGGCCACCCGCCGGCCGATCATCGACATCAGCCCGCCCTGGCCGCCCTGGATGTTCGGCGTGAAGGAGACCTCGCCCCGGTAGGCGAGCATCGCGCCGCGCTGGCTGTACATCTTCTGACCGGGGACGACCGTCGCCTCGATCATCTTCGAGTTGATCTCACGGAACGGCATCAGACGTCGCCCCCGATCGTGTTCCGCTCGCTGGGCTGCACGTACACGAGCCCCTCGCCCTCGAAGCGGATCTGGAACGACTCCCCGGAACCCTCGCCCACGAACGTGCGGAAGCTCACCCCGGACTGAAAGTGCTGCTGGAGGTCGCCCTGATGGGCGATGTAGGCGCCGGGGTCGACGTTCAGCGGGTACTGCCGGGTCACCCGGAGCACCACCGCCGAGCCGTCCGACATGATCGCCGCCTGCCCGGTCCCCTCCACCGTCGTGGTGAACAGGCCGTTTCCGGTCGCGCCCCCGCGCAGCCCGGTGAAGCTGGTGCCGGTGCGCAGACCGGCGTCCGTGCAGAGGAGATTGCTCGCCTCCACCCACAGCTTCTCGCCGCGCAGCGACACGAGATTGATCTCGCTCGCCCGGTCGGCGAAGTAGCAGGTGCCCTGCCCCTGCACCTCCATCACCGTCATCTGTTCGCCGGTCAGCCTGCGAGTCACCATGCCGCGCAGGCCCTCACCGCCGCCGGACAGTTTCTTGAACGCCATCCGGCCGTCGTACGCGACCATCGAGCCGTTCTTCGCCTTCACGGCATCGCCCGTCAGATCGACGGCGAGCGTCTTGCTGCCTTGGAGTCGGAACATCGCCACGGACCGACGGTAGCCGCCCGCGCGGCGCCCGGGCCAGTGTCCGGGAAAGGATCACGGGCCGTGCCCCGTCCCGTGCGCATCACGCTCCCCGCCCGCCCCGGGGCAGGAGGGGCCGGCGGGCGGTGCCACAATGGGGGCGGCTTGTGCATACGTTCACAAGCCGTGACGACCCTCCCACCGAAGGTGCCCCCGTGGACATCAAGACCGCTACCGCCCTGCACCGGCTGCGCCTCATCTCGATTCCCGAGGCGCTCTCCTTCCCGGCGCTGATCATCTTCGGATCGATCCTCAGCCGCGTCTCCGACATCGACTTCCTGATGCCGCCACTGGGCGCCCTGCACGGCCTCCTCTTCGTGATCTACGTCCTCTTCCTGCTCGACGTGTGGATCAAGGCGAAGTGGCCGGTCAAGCGGGTCGCCCTCTTCTTCGTGCTCTGCCTCCTGCCGTTCGGCGGCCTCTACGGCGACAAGCTCCTCAAGCGGTACGAATCGGACGGCGTCATCGCCGCCCGCGCCCGCCGCGAAGGCACGGTGAACGCGTGATCGTCGCCTTCTCGGTCTCCCCGCTCGGTGTCGGCGAGGACGTCGGCGAGTACGTCGCCGACGCCGTGCGCGTCGTCCGCGAGTCGGGGCTGCCCAACCGCACCGACGCCATGTTCACCTCGATCGAGGGTGAATGGGACGAGGTGATGGACGTCGTCAAGCGCGCCGTCGCCGCCGTCGAGGCCCGCGCCGGACGTGTCTCCCTCGTACTGAAGGCCGACATCCGACCTGGCGTCACCGACGGCCTCACCTCCAAGGTCGAAACCGTGGAACGGTACTTGGCCACCTGACGCCCCGTCCGTTCCCTCGCCGCGCCGTTCCTCCGAGGAGCCCCCCGC
>NZ_JBHWZJ010000133.1:0-17793 GCF_042728415.1 Streptomyces sp. NPDC060198
CTCCGGGGGGAGGCGGCGGGCGGTGTCCCCCGGCATGACCGCCCCTGGCATCACCGAACGGTTCGCGCCAGATCTCGCGGCGTACGCGGCGTGGGCCGCGACGGAGGGCATGATCGCCGGGGCCGGGGCGTTGGCCCGCCCGCGGGTGGCGCGTCCCGTCCTCGTCGCGGTCCTCGCGACCTTTCCCGTTGCCGCGCCCATCGCGCTCCTCGGCGCCCACGCCCCGCTCGCCGTGATCGCCGCAGCCATGTTCTGCGCGAGGGTGGCGCGTGATGTCTTCGCCGTGCTCTGGTCCACGACCGTGCAGCGGGAGATCCCGGAGGACACCCTCTCGCGGGTGAGTTCGTACGACCTCTTCGGCTCGCTCGCCTTCGCCCCGCTCGGGCTGCTGGTCGCGGGGCCCGTCGCGGGCGCGGTGGGGTCGGGACCGGCGCTGTACGGCTGCGCGGTTCTGGTGGTCCTGGCCACCGCGGGAGTTCTGGTCTCGCCCCAGGCGCGGGGGCTGAGGGCATCCGGTCCCCGGGGGCGGGTGGCGGTGGCCGAGGCGGGCTGAACGGGGGCGGGGTGGGGCAGGACGCCTCCGCGCCGGCCCCCGCGGGTCAGGATCCCGCGTCGGGTTCCGGGGTGCCGGGTCCCGGACCGCCGATGCCCGGGCTTCCGAAGCCGGGGCTGCCGAAGCCGGGACTGTCGAAGTCCGGGCTGCTGAAATCGGGACTGGTGAAGGAGGGCCGGGGACTCTGGCGCGAGCCGTCCTGCGGGTTCGAGAAGTCCGGGCTGCTGTACCCGATCTTCGGGATGCGGTTCGGCGACTGCCGGGGGACGCGGGCGGCCGGCGCGGCGGCCGGGTCGTCCAGCGCGTCGCGGAGGAACGGGAGTATGCCGCGCTCCAGCAGCGCGTGGCGCCAGGCCTCACGGGCCCGGGCGATCTCCTCCGGTACGTCGTCCTCCTCCATCGCGACGGCCAGCTCGTTGGAGCTGTTGCGGAGCGCCGTGACCAGCAGCCCGACGGCGGCGGCGAGTATCGCCAGCGCGGCGAGGGCGGCGAAGAGCCACCCCGCGGTGACCATCGGGCCCCCGATGGACAGGGATGGGCTCACCGCCTTCAGGAGGTAGCCGATCAGCAGGAAGATCACCGCGGCGGAACCCGCGAGGAGCGGGGCGAGCGCGGTGACGACCGCGCCGACACCCACACCCTCGCCCGTCCGGCCCGGAGGGTCCTGCGTCTCGTCCGGTTCCTCGTCGGCGTCCCCGGTCCGGGTCCGGAGCTCCCCGCGCGCCTTCACGTAGTGCTCGTACTCGGTGGCGGCGGCCGCGGTGATCAGCGCGGTGGCGCTCAGCGCCATGGTCCGCAACTGCTCCCGGTTGAGCCGTTCCCCGACTCCGTCCAGATCCGGTCGCTCGTGCGCGTGGCGCAGCGCGTCGCCGAGGATTCGCTCGTACTCGGGCCGGTCTTCGGCCAGCAGGTGCGGAGCGCTTGTCATCTGCATCCCCCGATGCTCCGTGGCGCCCGAAAACCCGCGCACGGCAGGGCATTTCGGTCGAAACGGAGGAGAGCCTGCTACTGATACGCCGATGGTAGAGCGCCCAGGGCGAGGGGTGACAGGGTGTTTCCGGAAATAGGCCCGCCGACCGCGAACGATCAGGTCGACGGAGCCCTACCCGGTGGAATGTCAGTCATGCAGGGGAAGTTGGGCGACCAGCAGTTTTCCGGCCATGGTCACTCCGCCGTCCATGGCGATGGCGAGCCCGTCCGCGTACACGTGCGGTCCGTGCACCAGCGGCCCCGCGCCGTTCTCGCCGTCCTCCGATCCGACCTCGCCCAGGAGGTAGGGGATGGGGCTGTGGCCGTGGACGACCCGCCGGCCGCCGTACGCGGCCATCAGCTCGCGTACCGCCTGCGCGCCGCCGTCGTCCCGGAACGCGAACCGCTTGGTGAGCTTGCGGAACAGGTCCCAGCACTCGTCCGCGTCGTTACGGGTGAGGATGGCGTGGACCGTGTCGTTGACGTCCTCGATGGTCGCCCCGTAGTCGAGGTACGCCGTCGTGTCGGAGTGCATCAGCAGATGCCCGTCCTCCTCCACGACCGCGTCCAGCCGCGACATCCACTGCAGGTGGACGTCGCGCAGCCGGTCCATGTCGTGCTTCTGGCCGCCGTTGAGCAGCCAGGCCGCCTGGAAGGTGGCCGTGCCGGCGCCGGAGTTCACCGGGGTGTCCGCGAACCGCTTCGCGCCGATGAGCAGCAGTTCGTGGTTGCCCATCAGCGCCTTGCAGTAGCCGCCCGCGGCGGCGGCCTCGGCGGAGAGCTGCATGACCAGGTCGATGACGCCGATGCCGTCGGGGCCCCGGTCCGTGAAGTCGCCGAGGAACCAGAGCCGGGCGTTGCCGGCCGACCAGTTGCCGTTGACGTCGATGAGGCCCTGGTCGGCGAGCGCGGCCTTCAGCTCATCGAGGTAGCCGTGCACGTCGCCGACGACGTAGAGCGGGCCGAGTCCGTCGGCCCCGCCGGGAGCCGCCTCCGGCACGGATGCCACGACGGGCACACCGGCCGGAGTGATCACGGGCAGATCGCGCTCGGTCGGCGTGTAGCCCTCCGGCACCCCGTCGTCGGGAACGGCGTTCCCGGGATGCGTGAGCGCGCCGTCCGGATGCGGGTCCTCTCCGGGCATGGTCGTGCGCGCGTACGGCGGAACGCGGAAGTCGCGCAACGTCGCCGTACGCACCACGGGTTCCTGACCGGCCCTCTGAGTCATCGACCCCTCCACCACCGTCGCGCCGCCGTACACCTGACGGGCCATGCCTGGCAGAGGTGGTCCGCGGTGTCGTTCGCCCATCATAGGAAGGCGGATCGCCCCGTGTGACGCACCAGGGGCGGTGAATCCGGGCGGGTGCGCCGTTCACCTGTCCATTGGTCCGGATTAATCCGTTCAGTCCCTGCTCGGAGAGCGTGGCGCGCTCACCGTCGTGCGGGGCGGCCGGCGCTGCGAGGAGGTCCGGACGATGAGCTCGGTCGGTATCACCCGCTCGACCGGTCCGTCGTGCTCGACGCCCTCGATCGCGTCGATGAGGAGCTGCACCACGGCGGTGCCGATGCGGCGCGGCTTCAGTGAAAGCGTCGTGATGGGCGGCTCGGTGGCGGCGTAGACCGTGGACTCGCTGCAGCAGACCAGCAGGAGATCGTCGGGGACCCGCAGGCCGTACCGACGGGCGGCGGCGAGCAGGTCGGTGCCGTTGGGGTCGAAGAGGCCGTAGACGGCGTCCGGGCGGTCCGGGCGGGCGAGCAACCGGTCGGCGGCCACCGCTCCGGCGCACGGGTCGTGGGCCGGGTAGGACTCGTACACCGGGTCCTGGCCCACGCGCTCGCACCAGTGCAGGTACGCCGTGGTGGAGAGCCGGGTGTACGTGTCGGTGGTGGTGCCGGTGAGCAGCCCGATCCGGCGGGCGCCCGCCGCGGCGAGGTGGTCGAGGAGGTCGAGCACCGCCGCGCGGTGGTCGTTGTCGACCCAGGCGGTCACGGGGAGCGATCCTGCGGGCCGGCCGTCGGAGACCACGGGAAGGCCCTGGCGGACGAGTTCGGTGACCACCGGGTCCTGGTCCGAGGGGTCGATCACGACGGTCCCGTCCAGCGCCACGTTGGACCAGACGTCGTGACGCGAGGTGGCGGGGAGGATCACGAGGGCGTACCCCCGGGCGAGCGCGGCCGAGGTCGCGGCCCTCGCCATCTCCGCGAAGTACGCGAACTCGGTGAAGGTGAAAGGTTCATCCCCGTACGTGGTCACGGTCAGGCCGATCAGGCCCGACTTGCCCGTACGGAGGGTGCGGGCCGCGGCCGAGGGGCGGTAGCCCAGGCGCTCTGCGACCTCGCGGACGTGGCGGCGGGTGGCGTCCGGAAGCCTGCCCTTGCCGTTGAGCGCGTCGGAGACGGTCGTGATCGATACCCCCGCCGCGGCGGCGACGTCGCGAATACCCGCGCGTCCTGGCCGGCCGCTGCGCCGGGGGGTCTCGGTCCGGCTCACCTGGTGCTTCCCTGCTGCTGTCATGGCGAGCCGATATTAGGGCTCGGGAGGCCAACTCGGCCGGACGCATATGCAACTGTTGACAGGCACGTTTCTGCAAGGTCATTGGGGAGAGATTGCCTTGTAAAACAAGGGAGTTGATGGCAAGGGGGCGGATGTGTCATGTATCCATCGGTCCGAGTCCGCCCTGCGGGTGGTCGACGGAAGGGGTATCAACTCACCACTTCGAGGGATGCGCGCCACGGCGCGAGCCACCGGCTTGTGACGGAGAGTACGCACGCCCCCTCCAGATGTGCCCCGCTCGTCGCGTTCCGTCGCCGAAACGGGTGAGCGCGGCCGTACGTCGTGCCGGAGCGGTGCCGGCCGCTCCCGTCCACGGGGCGGGTCCGGCGCCTCCTCATAAGGTGAGACGCATCGAAGTGCGTCGACGGTCGAGGAGAACCCGTGGTGAGCGAGACGAATCCCAAGCTACGCCCCGAGCTGGACGGTGTCCCCGCCTACGTGCCGGGCAGGCCGGCCTCCCAGGACGGGCCGGTCGCCTTCAAGCTGTCCTCCAACGAGAACCCCTACCCGCCGCTGCCTGGCGTGCTGGAATCCGCTCTCGCGGCTGCCTCGGAATTCAACCGCTACCCCGACATGTCCTGCGCGGGCCTCATGGAGGAGCTGGCCGACCGGTTCGGGGTGCCCTTGGAGCACCTCGCCACAGGAACCGGCTCGGTGGGCGTGGCGCAACAGCTGCTTCAGGCCACCTCCGGGCCCGGCGACGAGGTGATCTACGCCTGGCGTTCCTTCGAGGCGTATCCGATCATCACGCAGATCAGCGGGGCGACCTCGGTGAAGGTGCCGCTGACCGACGGGGACGTCCACGACCTCGACGCGATGGCGGACGCCGTCACCGACCGGACGCGGCTGATCTTCGTCTGCAACCCCAACAACCCGACCGGGACGGTGGTCCGCCGGGCCGAGCTGGAGCGGTTCCTCGACCGGGTCCCCTCCGACGTGCTGGTGGTGCTCGACGAGGCGTACAAGGAGTTCGTCCGTGACGCCGACGTCCCCGACGGGCTGGAGATCTACCGGGACCGGCCCAACGTCGCGGTGCTGCGCACCTTCTCGAAGGCGTACGGACTGGCCGGACTGCGGGTCGGGTTCGCGGTGGCGCACGAACGGGTGGCGGCGGCGCTGCGCAAGACGGCCGTGCCCTTCGGTGTGAGCCGGATCGCCCAGGACGCGGCGGTCGCGTCGCTGCGGGCCGAGGACGAACTGCTGGGACGGGTCGGCTCGCTGGTGGTCGAGCGGAACCGGGTGCACCGCGCTCTGGTGGAGCAGGGCTGGACGGTGCCGGAGAGCCAGGCCAACTTCGTCTGGCTGCGGCTCGGCGAGCGTACGGGCGACTTCGCCGCGTTCTGCGAGCGGGCCGGGGTGGTCGTGCGGCCGTTCGCCGGCGAGGGCGTACGGGTCACGATCGGCGAGGACGAGGCCAACGACCTCTTCCTGAAGTCGGCGGAGGCGTTCCGCGCGCGGCTGTAGCCCGCGCTCCGGGCGTTCCGTGTGCTGCTGTGGTCCGCGCTCCGGGCGTTCCGTGCGCCGAGGCGGGGCATCGCGGTCGACTCCGGAATGCCGTACCGGTGCCCCGCCCTCGGCTTTTCCCGATGCCGGCCTTCCCCGAGGGCGGGGCCCCTCGTACGCGCGCGTCGCGGGCGGGGCCGCGTGGTGTTGCCCGCGACGTCGGTGGTTGTCCTGAAACCGCCGATTCCCATCGGTTCTGTCCGGTGCCGGGGGGCACGTACAGGAAGGGACCCCCCCCGTTCGAAGATCCGGAAGCGCGTGCGCCATACTTTGCTTGTGAATGTGAACGCTTTCACAAGCGCACCCGATTGGTCCCGTAATGGGTGGGGTCAATCGGGCGAACCGCGGCTGTCACTACGGCGACGTAAGGAGACGACGACGTGGAACTAGCTCTGGCGCCCGAGACGATGGCGCGCTGGCAGTTCGGCATTACGACCGTCTACCACTTCCTCTTCGTCCCCATGACGATCTCCCTCGCCGCACTGACGGCGGGGCTGCAGACGGCATGGGTCCGGACCAACAAGGAGAAGTACCTCAAGGCCACCAAGTTCTGGGGCAAACTCTTCCTGATCAACATCGCCATGGGCGTCGTCACCGGCATCGTCCAGGAGTTCCAGTTCGGCATGAACTGGTCCGACTACTCTCGGTTCGTCGGTGACGTCTTCGGTGCACCGCTGGCCTTCGAGGCGCTGATCGCCTTCTTCTTCGAGTCCACCTTCATCGGACTCTGGATCTTCGGCTGGGACAAGCTGCCCCGGAAGATCCACCTCGCCTGCATCTGGATGGTCTCGCTCGGGACGATCCTCTCCGCGTACTTCATCCTGGCGGCCAACTCCTGGATGCAGCATCCGGTCGGCTACCGCATGAACACGGAACGTGGACGCGCCGAACTCACCGACTTCTGGCACGTGCTGACGCAGAACACGGCGCTCGCCCAGTTCTTCCACACCATCACGGCGGCCTTCCTGGTCGGCGGCGCCTTCATGGTCGGGATCGCCGCCTTCCACCTGGCGCGCAAGAAGCACGTCCCGGTCATGCGGACCTCACTGCGGCTCGGGCTCATCACGGTGGTCGTCGCCGGCCTGCTGACCTCCATCAGCGGTGACCTGCTCGGCAAGGTGATGTTCAAGCAGCAGCCCATGAAGATGGCGGCGGCCGAGGCGCTCTGGGAGGGGCAGGAAGGCGCGCCCTTCTCGATCTTCGCGGTGGGCGACGTCTCGGAAGGCCGCAACGACGTCGAGATCTCGGTCCCCGGAGTGCTCTCCTTCCTCGCCGACGACACCTTCACCTCGTACATCCCGGGCATCAACGAGCTGAACGAACAGATGCAGGAGAAGTACGGTCCGGGGGACTACCGGCCCAACATCCCCGTGGCCTTCTGGGGCTTCCGCTGGATGATCGGCTTCGGGATGGCCTCCTTCGGCCTCGGCGCCCTCGGACTCTGGCTGACCCGGAAGAAGTTCATGCTGCCGCCGGGTATGCGGACCGGTGACGACGAAGTGCCGCATCTGGTCCTCTTCAAGAACAAGGCACTCAGCCCGAAGCTCACCAAGCTGTACTGGCTGGTCGCGCTCTGGACCCTGCTCTTCCCCCTGATCGCCAACTCCTGGGGCTGGATCTTCACCGAGACCGGGCGGCAGCCCTGGGTCGTCTTCGGTGTGCTCAAGACCAAGGACGCGGTCTCCCCCGGCGTCTCGCAGGGTGAGGTGATCACCTCGCTGATCGCCTTCACCCTGATCTACGCGATCCTCGCGGTGGTCGAGGTCAAGCTGCTGGTGAAGTACATCAAGGCCGGACCTCCCGAACTCAGTCAGGACGACCTCAACCCGCCCGCCACGATCGGTGGTCACGACGACGCCGACGCCGACCGGCCGATGGCCTTCTCGTACTGAGAGGAAGGAGCGGAACGATGGAACTCCACGACGTCTGGTTCGTCCTCATAGCCGTCCTCTGGACCGGTTACTTCTTCCTGGAGGGCTTCGACTTCGGCATCGGCGTCCTGACCAAGGTGCTGGCCCGCGACCGCAAGGAGCGGCGAGTCCTGATCAACACGATCGGACCCGTCTGGGACGGCAACGAGGTCTGGCTGCTCAGCGCCGGAGGTGCCACCTTCGCGGCCTTCCCCGACTGGTACGCCACCCTCTTCTCCGGCTTCTACCTGCCACTGCTGATCATCCTGCTCTGCCTGATCCTGAGGGGCGTCGCCTTCGAGTACCGGGCGAAGCGACCGGAGGAGCGCTGGCAGAAAAACTGGGAACACGCGATCTTCTGGACCTCGCTGATCCCCGCAGTCCTCTGGGGCGTGGCCTTCGGCAACATCGTGCGCGGGGTCAAGATCGACGCGCACATGGAGTACGTAGGCGGGTTCTGGGACCTCCTCAACCCCTTCGCCCTGCTCGGCGGTGCGGTGACGCTCACCCTCTTCACCTTCCACGGAGCGGTGTTCGCGGCCCTGAAGACGGTCGGTGAGATCCGCTTCCGGGCCCGGAAGTTCGCGCTGCGGCTGGGGTTCCTCACCGCGGTCCTGGCGTTGGGCTTCCTGATCTGGACGCAGGTGCGCACCGGTGACGGCTGGTCGCTGCTCGCGATGGCCGTCGCCGTCCTGGCCCTGACCGGGGCGATCGTGGCCATCGCCGCGGGGCGGGAGGGCTGGTCGTTCGCGTTCTCGGGCCTCACCATCACCGCGGCCGTGGCGATGCTCTTCCTGGCGCTCTTCCCGGACGTCATGCCGTCCTCGCTGAACGGCGCGTGGAGCCTCACCGTCACCAACGCCTCGTCCACGCCCTACACGCTCACGATCATGACCTGGTGCGCGGGGATCGCCACGCCCCTGGTCCTGCTCTACCAGGGCTGGACCTACTGGGTGTTCCGCAAGCGCATCGGTACCCAGCACATCGCCGACGCGCATTAGGCGGTGTCCGGCGGCGGCCCGACCGGTCGCCGCCGGACACCTGGCGTCGAGCCGCCCGTACCGGCCGCACCCGAACTGCAGGGGATGTTTCACGTGAAACCGATCGATCCGCGTCTCTTCCGGTACGCCCGTGCCACCCGCTTCTTCCTCATGGCCGTGGTGGCGCTGGGCGCGGTAGGTGCGGTGCTGGTCATCGCCCAGGCGATGCTGGTGGCCGAGATCGTGGTCGGCGGGTTCGAGGACGGGCTGAGCGTCTCCGGACTCCGTACCCCCCTGATCCTGCTGGTCGCCGTCGCGGCGGGCCGGGCGCTGGTCGCCTGGCTCACCGAGCTGGCCGCGTACCGGGCGAGTGCGGCGGTCAAGTCCGAGCTGCGCGGCCGTCTGTTGGAGCGGGCCGCACAGCTCGGCCCCGGGTGGCTGGACGGGCAGCGCACCGGATCGCTCGTCGCCCTCGCGACCCGGGGTGTCGACGCGCTGGACGACTACTTCTCGCGCTATCTCCCGCAGCTCGGCCTCGCGGTGGTGGTACCCGTCGCGGTCCTCGCACGCATCGTCACCGAGGACTGGGTCTCGGCCGCGATCATCGTGGTCACGCTGCCGCTCATCCCCGCTTTCATGATGCTGATCGGCTGGGCCACCCAGTCCCGGATGGACCGGCAGTGGAAACTGCTTTCCCGGCTCTCCGGCCACTTCCTGGACGTGGTCGCCGGGCTGCCCACGCTCAAGGTCTTCGGCCGGGCGAAGGCCCAGGCCGAGTCGATCCGGAAGATCACCTCGGAGTACCGGCTGGCGACCGTGCGAACCCTGCGGATCGCGTTCCTCTCCTCCTTCGCGCTGGAGCTGCTGGCGACACTCTCGGTGGCCCTCGTCGCCGTGACGATCGGCATGCGGCTCGTCCACGGCGGACTCGACCTCTACATCGGCCTGCTGGTGCTGATCCTCGCCCCCGAGGCGTATCTCCCGATCCGCCAGGTCGGCGCGCAGTACCACGCGGCGGCGGAAGGGTTGTCGGCCGCGGAGGAGATCTTCGCCGTGCTGGAGACCGAACTGCCGGCGGCGGGTACGGCGGACGTGCCGGGGTCGCTCCGTATCGAGCTGGCCGGGGTGACGGTCCGGCACCAGGGCCGGACCGGGGCCTCCCCGGCAGATGCCTCCCTGGTGGTCGAGCCCGGGGAGACGGTGGCGCTGGTCGGCCCGAGCGGGGTCGGCAAGTCCACGCTGCTCGATGTGGTCCTCGGCTTCACGTCGCCGGACGCGGGGACCGTACGGGTGGGCGGCGTGGATCTCGCCACCCTCTCCCCCGAACGCTGGCGCGAGCACATCGCCTGGGTTCCGCAGCGTCCTGTCCTCTTCGCCGGCACCGTCGCGGAGAACGTGCGCCTCGCCCGGCCGGACGCCGACGACGCCGCCGTGACCGCTGCGCTGCGGGACGCGGGTGCCCACGAGTTCGTCGGCCTGCTGCCCGAGGGGGAGCGGACCCTCCTCGGGGAGGATGGCGCCGGGCTCTCCGCCGGGCAGCGCCAGCGGCTCGCCCTGGCCCGCGCCTTCCTCGCCGACCGGCCGGTACTGCTGCTCGACGAGCCGACCGCCGGCCTGGACGGCGGGACGGAGTCGGACATCGTGGATGCGGTGCGCCGACTGGCCCAGGGCCGAACCGTCCTGCTGGTCGCGCACCGCCCCGCGCTGCTGCCGCTGGCCGACCGGGTGGTGACGCTGGAGCCGGCCACCACCGGTGAAGCCGCTGTGGGCCCGGGGCCCACCGGTACGGATCCCGGGCACGTGGAGGCACCCGCGCGGTCGGCTCCCGCCCCCACCACTCCCGAGCCCCTGCGGGAGACCGAGAACCTGCGGGAGACCGCTCCCCGGACCGGCAAGGTGCTCGCACGGGTCCGCGCGGCAGCGGGCGCCCGGCGCCGACGACTGGCCCTCGCCCTGCTGCTGGGCAGCCTCGCGCTCGGCTCCTCGGTGGGGCTGATGGCGGTGTCCGGCTGGCTGATCTCCCGCGCTTCCGAACAGCCCCCGGTCCTCTATCTGATGGTCGCCGTCACCGCGACCCGCGCCTTCGGTATCGGCCGGGCCTTCTTCCGCTACGCCGAACGCCTCGTCTCCCACGACACCGTGCTCCACCTCCTCGCCGAACTGCGCGTCGCCGTCTACCGGGGGCTGGAGCGGGTGACACCCGCCGGACTGCGCACCACCCGTCGGGGCGACCTGCTCTCCCGGCTGGTGGCGGACGTGGACGAACTCCAGGACTACTGGCTCCGCTGGCTGCTGCCCGCCGGTACCGCCGTGGTCGTCGGCGTGGCCTCCGCGGGCTTCCTCGGGATGCTCCTCCCGGAGGCGGGTGTGGTCCTCGCCGTAGGGCTGCTGCTCGCCGGAGTGGGTGTGCCGCTGCTCAGCGGGGCGGTCGCCGACAGGGCGGAGCGCCGGCTCGCCCCGGCCCGTGCCGACCTCGCGGTCCGGGTCACCGACCTGCTCGGCGGCACGGCCGAACTGACCGTCGCGGGTGCTCTGCCCTCGCGCACCGCGCGGGTACGGGCGGCCGACGGGGCCCTCACCCGGATCGCCGCCCGCGCCGCTTCCGCCACCGCACTCGGCGGTGGTCTCTCCTCGCTCCTGAGCGGGCTGACCGTGGTCGCCTGCGCGCTGGTGGCGCTCCCCGCCGTGCACGGCGGACGGCTCGGCGGCCTGGAACTCGCGGTCGTCCTGCTCACCCCGCTCGCCGCCTTCGAGGCCGTGAACGGGATGCCGCTCGCCGTGCAGTACCGGCGGCGGGCCCGCCGGAGCGCGGAGCGGGTGTACGAGGTGCTGGACGCCCCCGTCCCCGTACGCGAACCCGCCGACGCCGCTCCGGCCCCCATCACCCCCTTCCCGCTGGAAGTGCGCGGCCTGACGGCCCGCTACCCGGAAGCGACGCGGCCCGCTCTGGACTCGGTCGACCTGACCCTGGAGCAGGGGCGCCGGATCGCGGTCGTGGGCCCGTCCGGCTCGGGCAAGACCACCCTCGCGCAGGTCCTGCTCCGCTTCCTGGACGCGGAGCGGGGCACCTACCGGCTCGGCGGCACGGACGCGGCCGCGCTCGACGGCGACACGGTCCGTACGTTCGTCGGGCTCTGCGCCCAGGACGCGCACGTCTTCGACAGCTCGGTACGCGAGAACCTGCGGCTCGCACGCACCGACGCCACCGAGGAGGACCTGAGGAACGCGCTCGCCGGGGCGCGGCTGCTCGACTGGACCGACTCGTTGCCGGACGGGCTCGACACCCTGGTGGGCGAACACGGCGCCCGGCTCTCCGGCGGCCAGCGGCAACGCCTCGCGCTGGCCCGCGCCCTGCTCGCCGACTTCCCCGTCCTCGTACTCGACGAGCCTGCCGAGCACCTCGACATCGCCACGGCGGACGCGCTGACCGCGGACCTCCTCGACGTCACCCGCGGGCGCACCACCGTGCTCATCACCCACCGTCTGGCGGGCCTCGACGCGGTGGACGAGATCGTGGTGCTGGACGGCGGACGAGTGGTCCAGCGCGGCACCCACGCCGAGCTGGCCGCGGTGGACGGGCCGCTGCGCCGGATGCTGGAGCGCGAACGGGAGGCCGACCTGCGCGCGGTGCGCCCGCTCGAACCGGCCCGGACGGTATACGCCTGAGCCCTGCCCCGCGTGCAGAACGGGATGAATCCGACTTTCCGTGGGCAGGGTCCCTCCGTACGCTCGACGCATGGCAGAGCGGCAGGGGCACCGGCGGGGCGCGGCGGACCGCGGCGAGGTGGGCCGGAACGCCTGGGACCAGGAGTCGCTCGAAGCGGCCACCCGGGCGGCCCGGGATCTGCAGGGGCTCTCCCCCGAACTCACCGCCCGGGTGCCGCAACTGCTGGAGGCCATGCGTTCGGTCGGTACGGGGCTGGAACTGCACTCCACGCTCGACCGCATCTGCGAGACCGCCGCCGAACTGGCCCACGCCCGGTACGCCGCGATCGGTGTCGTGGACGAGTCCGCGGAGGGGCTCCTCGACTTCGTCACCCACGGCATGTCGGCCGAGGAGGCGCGCGCGATCGGACGCCCTCCCAGCGGCCACGAGGGACTCCTCGGGGCGCTCATCCACGACCCGGCTCCGGTGATGCTGACCGATCTGACCGCCGACCCGCGCTACGCCGGATTCCCGGCGGGGCATCCCCCGATGCGCACCTTCCTGGGCGTTCCCATCAGTGTCCAGGGGCAGATCTTCGGCAATCTGTACCTAGCCGAGAAACACCACGGCGGTGAGTTCAACGAGTACGACCTGCACATGGTCCGGGTGCTCGCCACGGAGGCGGGCATCGCCATCGGCAACGCCCGCCTCTACGAGGCGGCCCGTCAGCGCGAGCGGTGGATCGACGGATCGGTCGCGGTCACCACGGCGCTGCTCGCGGGCGGGGACGCGGACGACGCTCTGAGCGTCGTCGCCGAGCAGGCTCGCCGGCTCGCCGGCTCGGCCGCCGGCGCCGTCCTGCTGCCGGTGGGGAAGGACGGCGCGGACGGGCTGGAAGTCGTCGCGGTCGCCTCCGACGATCCCTCCACTTCACTGGGCGTGATCATCGGTCCGGAGAGCCCGGTGGTGTCCGCGCTGCTGGCCGGGGAGCCCGTGTTCATCGACGACGCCGCGACCGACCCGCGCCTGATCAGCCGCACGTCCGAGCGGTACGGCCCGAACATGCTGCTGCCGATGCGCAGCGGTGGCCGGATGCTCGGGGCGCTGTCCATGCCCCGGGCGCAGGGGCAGCGTCCGTTCAGTGCGGCGGAACGCACCCTCGGGGTGCAGTTCGCGGCGCAGGCGGCGCTGGCGTTGATGATGGCGGAGGCACAGCGCGACCGGGAGCGGCTCGCGGTGTACGAGGACCGCGACCGGATCGCCCGGGACCTTCACGACCTGGTGATCCAGCGGCTGTTCGCCACCGGGATGATGCTGGAGAGCGCTCAGCGCCGCTCGGTGGTGCCGGAGGTGCGGGAGGGTGTCGGCCGGGCCGTGGACGAGCTGGACATCACCATCCAGGAGATCCGCACCGCCATCTTCGCGCTCCAGCAGGAGCCGGCCGAGGCGCCGTCCGGGCTGCGGGTCCGAGTGCTGCGCGAGGTCAACATGGCGTCGGTGCCCCTCGGCTTCACCCCCTCGCACCGCTTTCTGGGGGCGATCGACACCTTGGTGGGCGAGCTCACCGGGAAGAACCTGATCGCGGCCCTGCGCGAGGCACTTTCCAACGCCTTCCGGCACGCCCACGCCTCGCGGATCGAGGTGGTCGTCGACGCCACGGCCACCTTGCCGGACGGGCGGGACGCCGTCCGGCTGACGGTCTCGGACGACGGTGTCGGTATCCCGGAGGGTGGCCGGCGGAGCGGTCTGCGGAACCTGGCCCGCCGGGCGGAGTCGCTGGGCGGGGCGAGCTGGTTCGGCCCGGGGCTCGGGGAGGACGGCGGCGGAACATCGGTGGTCTGGGAGGCGCCGCTCTGAGCCCCCGGTCGTCGGCGAGGGCGTCCGGCCGGGGTGCTGTCCGGCGGGGCGGCGCCCGGCGGGCGTGACGGTGTCAGCGGGCGGCGAGGAGGCGTTCGAGGACGACCGCCACGCCGTCCTCCTCGTTGGTGAGCGTCCGTCCCGACGCGGCGGACACGGCGGCCGGATGGGCGTTGGCCATCGCGTACGAGGTGCCGGCCCAGTTCAGCATCTCGACGTCGTTCGGCATGTCGCCGAAGGCGACGACCTCCTCGGGGAGCACCCCTCGCTCCGCGCAGTACTCCGCGAGTGTGCGGGCCTTGGAGACGCCCGCCCCACCGGCTTCCAGCAGCGCGGAGGGGCTGGACCGGGTGAAGGAGACCCGGTCCCCGGCGGCCTCGCGGGCCAGGGCGAGGAAGGCGTCGGGGGCGATCGCCGTGTGGTGGGCGAGGAGCTTCAGCACGGGGGCGCCCGTGCCCGGTGCCTCCTCGGCCAGCAGCTTCTCGACGGGGGCCACGCTCGCCCAGGGGTCCTTGTGGAACGGCGGGTAGAGCGGTTCGTAGTGGAGGCCGGTGGTGAACTCGACCGCGAACGTGGTGCCGGGCGCGACTGCCCGTACCCGGTGCACCACGTCGAGTGCCTCGGCCCGGCCGAGCGGGTGGATCCTGATCAGCCGGCCACCGTCGCCCAGGTCGACCACCGCAGCGCCGTTCGCGCAGATCGCGGTCCCGTGCTCGGGCAGATGGGACACCACCGCGTCCATCCAGCGGGGCGGGCGCCCGGTGACGAAGAGAACGTGCACGCCCGCACGTTCGGCCGCCACGAGCGCGGCGATCGTCCGGGCCGACAACGTCTTGTCGTCGCGCAGCAGTGTGCCGTCCAGGTCGGTGGCTATCAGCCGGGGCACGGCGGCAGGCGGTGCGTCGGTAGGCGTGGTCACCGCTCCATTCTCCCGCATTCGGTGCACGGGCGTGCAGAGGGGCGCACATATGAGTGCCACGCGCCTCTGATCAGGGGGATAGGCCTCTGGCATATGCCAGAGCGCAGCCGGGCGATCTTGTGCGGGTGCGGGTGCGGGTGCGGGTGCGGGTGCGGGTGCGGATGTTGGGTGCCGGGTGTGCGGACTCCGGCGTCCCGGCCCGGTGCCCCGTGCGAGCCGGACGGTCCGACGGATTCCGGGGTCCCGGCATGCGGAGGCGGTCCCGGTCCCGGAGAGGCCGGGACCGGGGCTGGTCCGCGCGGTACCACCGCTGACGACTACCGGCAGCCGGTGGCCAGCGCGCTGAGGCGGTCGCCGATCACCGAGACACCTGGACGGGGCTCGCGCTCGTAGTACCAGGGCTTGCGTCGGCGCAGCAGCGTCTCGCCGTGCTCGCTCCAGACGAATCCGGGCTTCCGCAGCAGCTTTCGGAACACCTCGTCAGCAGTCTCCGGGTGGGCGGCGGCCAGACGGCGGATCGGCAAGGGCGCGATCGACTCCTCGCGCAGATACGTGCGCAGCAGATCCTGGTGCCTCCTGCGGCCCGCACGGGCGGGGTCTGCGAAGAGGTCTCGCAGCAGCCCGTAGTCGGCGTAGAAGTTCAGCCCGTCGAGCTCGTCGTAGATGACACCGATGGTGTCCGCTTCGGCGAGCTCCTGCGGCAGCTCGAACAGCGGCAGGTCCGGGCCGGACGGTCGCCCGCGCCGGGCGGGGCTGGGCCGTGCGGGGGCAGCGGTGTCCCGGCGGTGGCGGTAGTAGGCGTTGAGGAGGCTCTCGGATTCCGCAGGGGGAAGGATCAGTTCGTCGCTGCCGCAGAATTCGACGAACGCGGCCCGGTCCTCCCGCATCCGCTGCCACCCCTGCTCGATCTTCGAGGGGTTGCGGAAGACCAGTTCGGGACGGCTGGTGGCCAGTCCGAGCGCCGCTCGGGCAATGTCGATGGCACTGGACTCGGGGTAGTACGACATCGCCCCGGACACCAGCCACGCCCCGTCGGCCGAGTGGACGGGAGCCAGGCACGTATGGAGGAATCCCCCCTTGGACAGTCCGCGGAAAGCCGCTCGCCCGACGTTCGAGTACGTGCGGTAATCCAGGTCATCGACCAGGTTCAGCAGGACGACGGCATCCCCGTCCTTCCGCCGGATCTCGAAGACGCCCTCGACCGGGTCACGCCGGCCGAGCAGTATCTCCCGGTCGGCGACGGCCAGGTCCTTCCGCGCTGTGAGGAACCGGTCCAGCACGGATGTCCCGTCAGGCAGCTGGTACCGCAGGACGAAGTGGTCGATGATCCGGACGGCCTCACCCTCGTCCAGTTGCTGTGCGGGCCCCGCAGCCTCCCGCAGCAGGGGTGTCAACCACCTGTCGAAGCGGGCGCTCCGAGCGAAGGAGACCAGCTCCTCCTTCAGCTCGGCGCTGCGTTCGATGAGGCCGGCGAGCGACGGCCCATCCGCGACCTGTACGGCGTCAGCCACCGGAAGCCCTTTCGTGCGCACCGGTCCTGTGCGACGTGGGAGGTGTCCGGACCCTACCGGCCCCGTGGCGGTACGCCTCGATCGACTTCACGCGATCGGGCGCGGGGCGGGCGACGGCAGGTCCAGGATGAAGCGCCGGCCGGAGGCGCCCACGGGGGCACCGGGTGAATCTCCCCCCTGCCGGATGCGGTACCGACACCGCGCACCGTCACATCGGCGCCGAGAACCGTGGTGGTGGAGGACGGATCGAGGTGCCGCTCCACCATGTCGAACAGGCCGTTCCCCTGTTCGTCCCCACCGGGGGCGCCCCGCGTCGAATTTCTGCTCACGGCCTCGCGTTCTACCCGGTCCGGCGTGACCATGAACCCACGGTAGCGGCCCCCGAAGCGGTGCCGGCGTGGTTCCCCGAATCGCTCCGGTCGATCGGGGCGTCGGTGGTGGCGCGGATCCACGTATCGTCAAAGCCATGCGTCTGAGCACCGTGATCCTCCCCGTCCACCGATGGGGCGAAGGACAGAAGATCTGGCGGCGGGCCGAAGAACTCGGTTTCCACGCCGCCTACACGTACGACCACCTGTCGTGGCGGTCGTTCCGGGAGAAGACATGGTTCGGGGCGATCCCGACGCTGACCGCGGCGGCCGTCGCCACCGAAACCATGCGGCTCGGCACCCTCGTGACCTCGCCGAACTTCCGGCATCCGGTGACGCTCGCCAAGGAACTGATCTCGCTCGACGACATCTCGGGCGGCCGGGTCACCCTCGGCATCGGGGCGGGTGGCAACGGCTTCGACGCCACGGCGCTCGGCCAGGACCCGTGGACCCCGCGCGAGCGGGCGGATCGTTTCGGCGAGTTCGTGCCGCTGCTGGACCGGCTCCTCACCGAGGGCGCGGTCTCGCAGCAGGGCGCGTTCTACACGGCGCAGGAGGCCCGGAACATCCCCGGCTGCGTCCAGTCGCCCCGGCTGCCGTTCGCCGTTGCCGCGACCGGCCCGCGAGGTTTGAGGCTGGCCGCCCGGTACGGGCAGGCGTGGGTGACCACGGGGGACCCGAAGCTGTTCGAGGAGGGCACGCCGGAGCAGTCCGTGGAAGCGTTGCGCGGCCAGATCGGCAGGCTCGGCACCGCGTGCGAGGAGACGGGCCGGGACGTGGCGGAGCTCGACAAGATCCTGCTCACGGCCTTCACCCCCGACCGTAACCGCCCGCTGGAGTCGGTCGACGCGTTCGTGGACTTCGCGGGCCGCCACCGGGACCTGGGCTTCACCGAACTGGTCGTCCACTGGCCGATCCCTGACTCGGACTTCGACACCGACCCGGTCGTCTTCGAGCGGATCGCCACCGAAGCGCTCGGTCGGCTGGGCTGACCGGAGAGCCGGCCGTGGGGGCGGGCTGAGG
>NZ_JBHWZJ010000134.1:0-17715 GCF_042728415.1 Streptomyces sp. NPDC060198
CCGGGGGCGCCCCACTTCGTACGTTCAGGAACGGGTCCACGAGGGCTCGGCCCGCAGCGGGATCGGCCGGCGATGGTCTCGGCCCGTACCGTCCTCAGCCCGCGAGGGACTTCTTCACCGCGGCGGCGACCCGGCCGCCCTCGGCGAGACCCGCGACCTTCGGGCTGACGATCTTCATCACGGCACCCATCGCGCGGGGGCCCTCGGCACCGGCAGCCTTCGCCTCCGCCACGGCGGAACCGACGATCGCGTCGAGCTCCTCGTCGGAGAGCTGCTTGGGCAGGTAGGCGTCGAGCAGTTCACCCTCAGCCTTCTCCCGCTCGGCCTGCTCCGTCCGCCCGCCCTGGGCGAAGGCCTCGGCCGCCTCGCGGCGCTTCTTCGCCTCCTTGGCGATGACCTTCTGCACCTCGTCGTCGGAGAGTTCGCGAGCGGTCTTCCCGCTCACCTCCTCCTTGGTGATCGCGGTGAGGGTCAGCCGAAGGGTGGACGAGGTCAGCTCGTCACGCGCCTTCATGGCGGTGGTGAGGTCTTCCTTGAGCTTGGACTTGAGCGTGGTCATGACTCGATTGTGTCAGGTACGCGGTCCGGGGCGCCCGTTTGTTTTCCCGCCGCCGCCGGACCCCGCCCGGGCCGGGTCTGCGACGATGGGCGCATGCGCGCACGCTACGGAGTTCCCCTGAAAGTCGCTGCGGCCGGTGCGGCGGTCGGCGCCGCCGGTCTCGCCTACGCCGCAGGATTCGAAGCCCGCTCGTTCCGCCTCCGCCGGGTGACCGTCCCGGTACTCCCGCCCGGTGCACGCCCGTTGCGCGTACTCCAGATCTCGGACGTCCACATGGTCAGCGGCCAGCGCAAGAAGCGCGCCTGGCTCCAGTCCCTGGCCGGACTCCGCCCGGACTTCGTCGTCAACACGGGTGACAACCTCTCGGACCCGGAGGCGGTGCCCGAGCTGCTGGACGCGCTGGGCCCCCTCATGGAGCTCCCGGGGGTCTACGTCTTCGGATCGAACGACTACTACGGCCCCAAGCTCCGCAACCCGGTGCGCTATCTCAAGGAGAAGGCGGCGGGCAAACACGGACTCAACGGGAACGCCCCGGCGACGAACGTGGTCCACAACCCGTGGGAGCCGATGCGCGACGCGTTCGACGACGCCGGCTGGATCGGCCTCTCCAACACCCGGGGGCGACTGAAGCTCGACGGCCTCGACATCGCGTTCACCGGCCTGGACGATCCCCACATCAAACGGGACCGGTACGCCGAGGTCTCCGGCGGCCCCGAGACGGGCGCCGACCTCTCCATCGGCGTGGTCCACGCCCCGTACCTGCGCTCGCTGGACGCGTTCACGAAGGACGGCTACCCGCTGATCCTGGCCGGTCACACGCACGGCGGACAGCTCTGCATCCCCTTCTACGGCGCACTGGTCACCAACTGCGACCTGGACACCGACCGGGTGAAGGGACTCTCCAGCCACACGGCGGACGGCAACCGGGCCTACCTCCACGTCTCGGCCGGCTGCGGCACGAACCGCTACACCCCGGTCCGCTTCGCCTGTCCCCCGGAGGCGACCCTGCTCACGCTGACCCCTCGGGCATGACGGGCGGATCCTGATTCCGCTCGACCTCCCGGAGACGGCGGAGGGACCCGGGCCCATCCGCCACGGATGAATCGCGGCCCGGGAACCCCGCCTTTACGGTGAGGCCATGACCGCCGCCCCGAAACCGCGACGCTGCCCAGGCCCCGGGCCGAGGACGCGTTCCTGCGGAGCGGCCGTACCCCGCGCCGTACGGCCGCCGTGTTCCGGGCCCTGGTGTGCGCGGCGGCGATCTGCGGCCTCACCATCGAGCTGGCGACGACCGGTGCGCCGCTGGAGCTGCTGAGCCGGTTCACCTTCCAGGCGAACGTCCTGGTCGCCGGAGTCTTCGGCTGGTCCTCGTTCCGCTCCTGGACGGGTCGCGGGCCGGCGGCCCCGCACCTCACGGGGGGCGTACTCCTCGTCGCGGTGATCGTCGGCCTGACCTACCACCTGATCCTGACCGACAACAGCTTCGGCTACTCCGCCGCCGGCACACCCGCCGTCCCGCACACGGGCGCGCGGGCCGTCTCACAAGTCCTGCTGCACACGGCCCTGCCCGTCGCGGTGACCCTGGACTGGCTCCTGCTGACCCCTGCCAGGACGCTGCGTCTGCGCTTCCTGGCGCAGTGGCTGCTCTGGGCCGTCGCGTACCTGGCCTTCGTGCTGGCCCGGGGCACCCTGCTCGCCCCCGACGCGGCCCCCCGCTACCCGTACCCCTTCCTGAACGTGGACACGTACGGATACTCGGAGGTCCTCGCCCACGCCTTCGCCCTCTCCCTGCTCCTCGTCGTCCTGGCTTCCCTGCTCATCGCCTTGGACCACGTGCGCCCCCGCCTCCGCGATCGGACCGGGGCCCGCCGGTAACCGGATTTCGTCTCCGGGCGCAGGTGGGCTAAAGTAATCGATGTCGCCGGGAGACCGGTGGACATCGGGGTGTAGCGCAGCTTGGCAGCGCGCTTCGTTCGGGACGAAGAGGTCGTGGGTTCAAATCCCGCCACCCCGACAGCTGAAACACCAGGTCAGGGCCGGTTCTCCTTTCGGGAGACCGGCCCTGATCGCGTTTCGTCGGAGTGCTGGCTGTGATCTGCGTGTGCTCGTGAAACGACGGGCGCTGTGCGGCGGCACGCTGGTGCGGCAGCCGGTCCGTGGTCGGACCGTCCTTGATCGCCGCCCAGCAGGGGCCGGGTGCCCCAGTTGTCCAGTCGAGCCGAGTCGTCGGAGGTCAGTGCCGCTGATCCTCGACCGTCCAGTCGTCCCCCAGCTCGCGGCGCAACGTCTCCAATCCTCTGTCGGCCTCACGCCGGAACGATTCTTGCTGCTCGTGGGTCCAGGGCGAGGGGCCCGCCGGGTGGTTCCAGTCGAGTGAGGACTGGTACAGGTCGGCGAGCCTGGTGAGCTCGTGGCTGGTACCCGGAGTGAGGGGCAGATTCCCCGGATCGGAGGGATACCCGTAGGGGCTGTCGAGGTCGGGCATGCCCGAGGGGCCCGGCCACAGCGGGGTGTCGACGCCGTATTCGAAGAAGAACCGCAGGTGACAGGGCATGCCACAGCCTCCCACGGCGCTGAGCACGCGCGGGCGGCTGAAGCTCTCGGTGGCCGGGTGGAACGCCGGGTCACCCAGGGTCTCCGCAGCGATGGGGTCACGGGGAGTCTCCCGGTCAATCAGTGATCACCAGCACCCGACTGCTGCGGAGGCGGGCGCGGTGGCCTCTCCTCCACTGGGTTCAGGCGGCGTCGTCTGCGACTGCCGGACCACGGGAGCTCCGTCACCGCACGAGCGGGCACCTGCGAGACAGTGACTGCAGCGGCGACTGGGGCGGGGGCGACAGCAGCGACGGCAGCGGTGACCTGCACAGTAAGAAGACGTAGCGGTTGTTCGATGCTCACCAAAGGGGTGCGGGACAGCCCGTAAAGTTGTGGGCATGGATCTTCACACTGCGACGATGTGGGAGACAGCCGAACTCGCCGGAGGACCTGCTGACGGTCTTCGGATGCGGGTTCCCGACCAGCCCCCGGTCCTTCAGGTGACGCGTCCCTGCCGCGTCGAATCCCCGGACGGCGAACAATTCACGGTGGACGCGTTGTACGTGTACCGCCGCGACCCCTATGCGCAGGACGAACCCGTGGCGTACGGGTTCGACGCCGCCAGCCCCTGATACGTACGGGCTGCATCGAGGTACCGGGCAGACCACGTCCTCTGACCCGCGGTCACGCGGACCGGCGGGGCAGGGGGCGTGGGGTCGGTCGGATCAGAGGTCGGCAGGGCGCGGCTCGGTCACCGCGGCAGCGGGCGCCGGTGCGGGCTGGGCGGGCTCGGTGACCGTGACCTGGGGCGCCGGGGCGTTGTCGTTCTTCATCGCCTGCGCCTCGCTCTTCAGGATGCGCGCCGACTTGCCCAGGGCCCGCGCGGCCTCCGGGAGCTTCTTCGATCCGAAGAGGGCGATGACGATGACCGCCAGGATCAGCAGGTGCCAGGGTTCCAGTCCGTTGCGGAGCATGCCGAGCCCGCCTTCCTCGTGTCGGCCGTGGACGCTCGCACGCCGCCCGCCCGGCCCAGATGGTTGCTACGTGAACGCAACGGTACAACCAGGACGGGCAGACCGTGAGGCCTCATCCATTACGAGATGACGACTGGGCGGCCAACTTCTGGTAAGCCGCGTCCAGACGGCCGAGGACCCGCTCGCGGCCGAGGAGCTCCATGGACTCGAAGAGCGGCAGCCCGACCGTGCGGCCGGTGAGTGCGACGCGGATGGGCGCCTGGGCCTTGCCCAGTTTCAGTCCGTGCTGCTCGCCGACCGCGACCAGTGCCGACTTCAGGTCGTCCGCCTGCCAGGCGGTGGTGGCCAGGGCGGCACGGGCGTCCCGCAGGATGGCGTCCGCGCCGGGCTTCATCGCCTTGGCCCACGATGCCTCGTCGTGGACCGGCTCGGCCAGGAAGAGGAAGTCCACGCCGGCCGTGATCTCGGACAGGATCGTCAGGCGGGTCTGCGCGAGCGGGGCCGCCGCCTCGAAGACGGCCGTGTCGAAGGCCGCCGGGTCCCAGGGAGCGTGCGGGGCGACCAACCACGGCGCGCAGGCCGCGGCGAACTGCTCCGGTGCGAGCGCGCGGATGTACTCGCCGTTGAAGGCGGTCAGCTTCTTCACGTCGAAGAACGCCGGTGAGGTGTTCACGTCCTCGATGCGGAAGAGCTGCTCCATCTCCTCGTAAGGGAGGATCTCCCGGTCCCCGCCGGGGCCCCAGCCGAGCAGCATGAGGTAGTTGACCATCGCCGCCGGGAGGAAGCCCTCGGCGAGGTAGTCCTCCAGCGCCACCTTGTCGCGGCGCTTGGAGAGCTTCTGGCGCTTCTCGTTGACGATCACCGGCAGGTGCGCCCAGCGGGGCGGTTCGGCGCCGAGCGCTTCCCACAGCAGCTGCTGCTTCGGTGTGTTGGACAGGTGCTCTTCGCCCCGGACCACCAGGGTGACCCCCTCGTCCAGGTCGTCGACGACGTTGGCGATCAGGAAGACCGGGGAGCCGTCGCCCCGGGCGATCACGAAGTCCTCGATGGCGCTGTTCGGGAACGCGGGCGCGCCGCGCACCAGATCGGTCACGACGGTCTCGCCCTCGTCCGGGGTACGGAAGCGGAGCGCCCGCCCTTCCTCGTGGACAAGACCCCGCTCACGGCAGTGGCCGTCGTATCCGAGGTGTTCCGAGCCGGTGCGCTCCTTGAGCTGCTCGCGCGTGCAGTCGCAGTAGTACGCGCGGCCGGCGTCGTACAGCCGCAGTCCGGCCTCGGTGTGGCGGGCGGCGTTGTGCGACTGGAAGTAGGGGCCCTCGAAGGCCGGGTCGTCCTCGTGGATGCCGATGGCGGCCAGGGCGTTGATGATCCCGTCGGTCCACTCGGGCTTGTTCCGGGCCGCGTCGGTGTCTTCGACGCGCAGGACGAAGGTGCCGCCGGTCTGTCGGGCGACCGCCCAGTTGTAGAGGGCGGAGCGCGCGCCGCCGACGTGGAACATGCCGGTGGGGGACGGGGCGAAACGGACACGAACCGGAGCATCAGACATACCGGCCACCCTACCGACGCACCGCGAGAGGCGAGCAGCCGTTATCCACAGCCCCATGTCGCAAGGTGATCAACGGATATTGCGATCAGCACAGTTGTGAGGGCGGCTGCAAGGAAGCGGACCAGGTTCGCGCCCACAACCGTGCGGAGACTCCACTGAGCACCGTCGGCTCCGGTCCGGCGGACGGCGCGTCCGGGGCACCCGACGCAGGGAAGACCGAGGACGCGCTGCTCACGCAGCTCGGACCGGGCCCGCCGGGGGGACGCCCTCCACCGCCTCCTCGTGGACCGCCCCGACGGCGAACCCGCGCTGCTGCCCGAGGAACTGGCCGCTCCCCTCCCCGCCGTTCCCGACGCCCCGGAGTCGCTCGTGGTGCGCGGCCTCGCGAGCTCCGACTCCGCCGGCGGGGCCGTACCGCGCTACCGGGCGGCCGCACGCTCGCCCTCGGACCGCCGCTGGAGTCCCGGCGGGTCATCCCTGCACCAGGTCGGCGGGGTCGAGGACGCGCGTGCGGTTCTCGCAACGGTCGGCGCGCGCCCGTTCCTCCCCGCAGTGCGGACAGGTGTCTTCCGGGCGGCGGTCCGGCAGGAACCTCCCGTCCACGGGTGGGTACACCTGCCGGACCACGCGCTCCTCGATGAAGCCGTGCACTCGGCGACCGGGAGGCCGGCCGCATGGGCGGCCAGTTCGGCGGGGGTGCCGTGTTCGTCGGTGGCGCAGATGAAGAGAACCTCGTGGCCGGTCCGGCGGAGGCAGCGGGCGTACACGTCGGCCGGAAGCATCGACCCGACCTTGTTGCCCAGGTGCTTGATCCCGTTGATGCGCGGGAGGGCGCTGGTGATCAGGTGTCGGGTCATCGCTGGATGCTTCTTCTCCGGTCCCGCGGCAGGCCGCAGCGCGAGGCTGCGCCTGCGCCGGAGGCCCGATGGGTCGATGCTTCCGTCGAAGGACTGACGGCGGGCACGCGACGACGGAGAGTGACACCGGTACCGCGGCCCCTGAAGGTGCGCCCGGTGCGGGGCGTCACCTGCGGGCGTCATCGCGGGCAGGACGCACCCCACCCGTGCGAGTGGTTTTCGGCGCACCGTCATCCGGGCCGGAGGACCACCGACCCACCCCAACGCCCCCTCCAGTGGCAACCCGCCCCACGGCACGCGCGCTCGCGCTGCGCCCCCAAGTGCCCCGATTTTGACCAGTGTTCAGGGTTTATCTACGCGCGGAGCTACGGCTACCGAACGATCATTCGGGCATATCAGACGACTTCTCGCACAGCCATTACCGGCCGGTACTTCGAGCTGCTAAAAACTGTCTGCTCCACGAACTCCCCTCGCACCCCCCACCTTCCGAAGGGGCCACCGGCCATGTCAGTGCGTAGATTCTGGGCGTCCGTATCCACTCTGGCCATCGCAGCCGTCGCCGCGCTGGGAGCCGCTCAGCCGGCCTCCGCCGCTACGGGCGGTTACGTCGCTCTCGGCGACTCCTACTCCTCCGGGGTCGGCGCCGGCAGCTACATCTCGGACAGTGGCGACTGCCACCGTTCGACCAAGGCGTACCCGTACCTCTGGGCCGCCGCCAACTCGCCTTCCTCCTTCGCCTTCGTCGCGTGTTCGGGTGCGACGACGTCGACCGTCGCGAGCGGCCAGCTGAGTGCGCTCAGCTCGTCGACCGCACTGGTCAGCATCTCGGCGGGCGGCAACGACGTCGGCTTCGCCGATGTCATGCAGACCTGCGTGCTGTCGAGCGAGGCCACCTGCGTGAGCAGCGTGAACGCGGCCATCACGAAGGCGCAGAACGTCCTGCCGGGCAGCCTCGACTCCCTCTACGCCTCCATCCACGCGAAGGCCCCTTCGGCGCACGTGGTGGTCCTGGGCTACCCGCACTTCTACAAGCTGGCGGGCAGCTGCATCCTGGGCCTCAGCGAGAACTCACGGAAGGCGATCAACAACGGAGCGGACGTCCTGAACTCCGTGATCGCCAAGCGCGCGGCCAACGCCGGGTTCACCTACTCCAGCGTGGTGGACGAGTTCACCGGCCACGAGCTCTGCTCCGGCGACCCCTGGCTCAACAGCGTCACGCTGCCCGTCTACAACTCCTACCACCCGAAGGCCGCCGGCCAGTCGAGCGGCTACCTGCCCGCCTTCCGCTCGGCGGTCTAGCTCTTCCGGGGCGCTGGGCCCCGCACCCGCCGCGCTTCCCCCGCACCAGCCTGGCCAAGCCCTCCCCGGACGCCACCCCCCACAGCCACAGGGCTCCTCCGCCGCAGGTCGGCGCGGGGGCCCTGTGTCGTTGCGCCCACCCCGGGCAGGTGCGCGGCGAGTGGAGGGCGGGCGCGCGGCGGCTCTCGGATCAGACGCGCTCGACGAGGTATTCGCGGCCGGTCGGCGGCTCGTACGGCTCCGGCCAGAAGTCGGTGACGGCGGTGATGCGGCCCCTGGTGTCGAACGAGAAGAAGTGGATGCCGTCCAACTCCGCTCCTCCCACGGTGAACAGCGTGCGCGCGGCGGCCTGCCCACCGAGCCCGGACCCGCCCGCGACGGCCGGGTGCTCGGGCAGGTCGGCCACGATCCGGTCGATCCGCACGTGCCAGTCGCCCGGATACTCCCGGTTGAACCGCACGCATCTCTCCTTGCCCCGGACCACCTCGCGGGTCTGCGGCACTTCGAACACGACGTCGTCGTCGAGCGTGGCCGCGAACGCCTCCCAGTCACGGGCGTCGGCGGCGGTCCAGTACGTCTCCACGGCCTTGCGCAGAACAGCGGTCGAGACCGTGCCCGCGCCCATCTCTGCAGTCATGGAACGAGTCTGGACCCCGCCACTGACAATCGCCCCGACCTGCGAAGACACCGATCGGAAGCCTGCACCGGGCTCTACCCCGCCGTAGGTGTGGCGCGCGTCCCACCGCGTGCGTGTTCCGGCCGGACCGGCCCCGGAAGGTGCGCGCCCCCTGCGTGGATGGGGCGAGGCGTATCCGCTTCGCCCCATCTCCCACGCCGGCGGAAGCCGGCGGTCGACAGGGTTCGGCAGTAGGGAAGTTCATCATTCGAACCACCGCCTGACTGATCGTGGACGGCATCGCCGCGGCGATCGGCATGGGGGGCGATCAACTGGGTCGCCGCAGAGGTGTTCCTGGTCCGGAAGCCGGTCCCGGTTCCGCAGAGGCCCGGGTGTTCGGCCTCGTCCTCGACACGTCCGGCATTCGTCACCAGGCCGCCTGGTCGCCCCGGCCGGCGGAGATCTTCCGGCCGGTCCAGGAGATCGCCACGGCGATCGGTCATACCGACGTGGCACGGACGGCCATCGACCTCCTGCACGTCGAGCACGGCAGCCTCATCGAGCAGTACGCGGGACCACCGCGCATCTGGACGACCGCACGGCCCGCGCAGGCGCGGAAGCGTGGTGCGTGAGTCGCGAGCGAGGTGAAGCGGGGAGCAGACGGTGTGTCCCGGCGGCCCGGGACACACCTCGGTGGTCTCCTCCGCTCGGTGATGTCCGCCCGGAAACCACGGGCCGGTGAGGTCCGACGGGCGAAACGCGCGCGGCCCGGGGTTCCGGGTGATTTCGCGGGGAGACGAAGGGCCGTGCCTCCAGACCCCCCTTTCGGGTTGGATGGGGGGCATGAGCGACACACAGAATGCCTCGACCTCTCCGGACTGGGAGCAGCGGTTCCGCGCACCCCGGGTCTCCCTGCCCGACTGGGCGGAGGACGCCCCGGAGCGCTCGCTCTTCGTGTCGAACGCGACCGGGACCTACGAGCTGTACGCGTGGGACCGGTCGACCGGTCAGCAGCGGCAGGTGACCGACCGGCCGAACGGCACGACCGACGGCACGCTGACCCCGGACGGCTCCGCGATCTGGTGGTTCAGCGACACGGACGGCGACGAGTTCGGCGTCTGGATGCGGCAGCCGTTCGGCGGCGGCGAGGACGTGCCGGCGGCGCCGGGGCTGGAGCCGTCGTATCCGGCAGGTCTCGCGATCGGGCGGGACGGCACCGCTGTCGTCGGCCGCTCCACCGACGAGGACGGGACAACGATCCATCTGGCTCGGCCGGGCGGCGCGGGCGTCGTGGAGATCTACCGGCACCGCGAGTCCGCCGGGGTGGGCGATCTGTCGCACGACGGCAGCCTGATCGCTCTGGAGCACACGGAGCACGGCGACGCGATGCATTCGGCGCTGCGTGTGGTGCGACCGGACGGGTCGACGGTGGCCGAGCTCGACGACACCGAGGGCGGCACGAAGGAACTGGGCCTGGCGGTGATGGGGTTCGCTCCGGTCGCCGGCGACACCCGGCTGCTGATCGGGCATCAGCGGCGGGGCCGCTGGGAGCCCATGATCTGGGACCCGGTCGCGGGTACGGAGACGGAGCTGGCGATCGATCTCCCCGGGGACGTGGGCGCCCAGTGGTACCCGGACGGCTCCGCGATCCTGGTCGAGCACGACTTCGAGGCCCGCAGCGAGCTGTGGCGCCATGAGCCGGGCGGGCCGGAGCCGGTGCGGGTGGAGACGCCCGCCGGTACGGTGTCGGGTGCCACGGCCCGTCCGGACGGGACGGTGGAGTACCTCTGGTCCTCGGCCGCCCTGCCTCCGGTCGTCCGCTCCACCACGGGTTTGGTGGTCCTCGACCCGCCCGGTCCGAAGGCCCCCTCCTCGGTGCCGGTGCGGGACGTGTGGGTGGACGGTCCGGGCGGGCGTGTCCACGCCTTGGTGCAGACACCCGCCACGGGCGAGGGCCCGTTCCCGACGATCTTCGAGATCCACGGCGGCCCGACGTGGCACGACAGCGACGCGTTCGCCTCGGGCCCGGCCGCCTGGGTGGACCACGGCTTCGCGGTCGTGCGCGTGAACTACCGGGGCTCCACGGGGTACGGCCGGGCCTGGACGGACGCCCTGAAGCACCGGGTCGGGCTGATCGAGCTGGAGGACATCGCGGCGGTCCGGGAGTGGGCCGTCGGGTCGGGTCTCGCCGATCCGGGCCGCCTGGTCCTGGCCGGCGGGTCCTGGGGCGGGTATCTGACCCTGCTCGGTCTCGGCACCCAGCCGGACGCCTGGGCGCTGGGGCTGGCCGCCGTCCCGGTCGCGGACTACGTCACGGCGTACCACGACGAGATGGAAGCCCTGAAGGCGATGGACCGCACCTTGCTGGGCGGCACTCCGGAGGAGGTGCCCGAGCGGTTCGAGGCGTCGTCGCCGCTGACGTACGTCGACGCGGTGCGCGCCCCGGTGTACATCTCGGCGGGCGTCAACGATCCGCGCTGCCCCATCCGCCAGGTGGAGAATTACGTGGACCGGCTGAAGGCCCGGGGCGCGGTGCACGAGGTCTACCGCTACGACGCGGGTCATGGCTCGCTGGTGGTGGAGGAGCGGATCAAGCAGGTGGGACTGGAGCTGGACTTCGCTTTGCGCCATCTCCCGAAGGCGCGGAAGACGGAGGCGGACACCACCGCACACGCGTAAAGGCCGGATAAATGGGCGGCCCCCGCTCCCGGTCGGCGGAGCGGGGACCGTACGGTAATGGGGTGTACCGGTTCCTGCTGACCCCGCGATGGTGGGGGATCAACCTCTTCGTCGTGCTGGCCATTCCGTTCTGCGTGTTCATGGGCACCTGGCAGCTCGGCCGTTTCGAGGACCGCGTGCAGTCGCACGAACAGGCCGAGAAGCAGCCGGACCCGGGCACCCGCCAGGCCAAGCCGCTGGACTCGCTGCTTCCCGTCGACACCGTCACGTCCGGCCGCCCCGCCACGGCGACGGGGACGTTCGCGGACCAGTTCCTGGTCCCCGGGCGTGAGCTGGACGACCGCGACGGCTTCTACGTCCTGGACCTGCTGCGTACGGACGGCGGCAAAGCGCTGCCCGTCGTACGCGGCTGGATGCCCGGCGGAACGGAACAGGCGCGGAAGAACAACACGGTCCCGCCGGCCCCCACCGGCGAGATCACGGTGACCGGCGACCTCCAGGCTTCGGAGAGCGCCACCAGCCAGGGCGTGAACAGCGCGGGCGGGCTCCCCGAGGGGGAACTCGGCATCATCAGTGCGGCGTCGCTGGTGAACCTCGTGCCGTACGACGTGTACGACGCCTGGGTGACGCTCCCCGCGAGCGGCATCGGGGGCGCGGACGACTCCGGCAACGGAATGCGGGCGGTCCCGGCCGCAGCGGTGGAGGGCAACGGGCTGGACCTGAAGGCCTTCCAGAACCTGGGCTACACCGGGGAGTGGTTCGTCTTCGCGGCGTTCGTGCTCTTCATGTGGTTCCGCCTGCTGCGGCGCGAGGCCGAAGCGGCCCGGGACATCGCCCTCGGGCTGATCCCCGACCCCGCCACCGCCACCGCCACCGCCACCGCTGGGTCTCCGGCGGTGACCGCCGGACCGGGTGAACCCGTCGGCACCTCTTCCGGGACGACGCCCCGCAGCGGGTGACCCCGCGCGGGCCTCACAGGCTCGTCGGTCCCGGCCTCCCCGGCCCCAGCCCCGATCCCGGGCCTCGTCAGCCGAACCCCGACTCCAACCCCGGCCCCGGCCTCGTCGGTTACGAGGCGGCGAGGATGCCGGTCCGGTAGATCGTGCCCGCGCAGGCGTGGGTGATCGTGGTCTCCGCGGCCGGCGCACCCGCCTCAGGGGTGTGCGTCACGGCGATGGCCCCCTCGGACGGGACAGCGTCCGCCGTCAGGAACTGAGCTGTCAGGGACTGCGTCTCGACGCTCGATGCCTGGTCCTCCCCCGCGCCCGTGCCCGTGGGGGTCTCGGTCGGCGTGGGTGTGGGGTCCGTGGCGCTGGGACAGGTGTCGCTCGGCACGAAAGCGAACTTCACCTCGTAGGACATCCCCGGCTTCAGCAGCATGGCCGCGGGCTCGGCGGCGGGGTCGGGCAGCCCGGCGGCGGGGTCGCCCGCGACATGCTGCACGACCGCGATCTTCGTCGCGTCCGCTGCGCCCGTGGTCGTGAAGGCCACCGTGCCCGCGGTGCTGACCGAGCAGTCCGTGGCGGAGGTGTTGGCGATCCGGAAGCTGCCGTAGACCGTGCCGTTCGCGTCCGCCGATCCGGTGGACGCCGAGGCGACGCCGAGCTGACCGGGCGCACAGGCGGGCAGGGCCGCGATCGAAGCGAGCTCCTCCTCGCTGACGGCCCCGGAGAGGGGGCTGTCGGAGTCCGCCGGGGTGTCGGCCGCGGCAGGTGTGCCGCTGGGGTCCGGTATTCCTTCGTGCCGGCCGTCGGTTCCCTGCGCGGGCTGTCCCTCGCTCGGCTTCTCCCCCACGGCCGCCCCGGACGCGTCACCCTGCTGGCTCTGGGAGTTCTGGCCATGCCCGGCGAGGGAAGGAGCCGCGGTGGCGACGCTCCCGGAGTTCGCCACGTGCAGGAGGGCGGGCACGGCGGTACCGATCAGCAGGGCGGCGGCAGCCGCGCCGACGACGGCCTGACGGCGTCGCGCCCGGCGGGCGGGTACGGCCCGGTGCAGATGGTCCAGTGCGTTCTCGGCGGGTTCGAGGTCCTGGACGGCTCCCCGCAGCAAGCGCCGAAGCGCCTGTTCGTCGGTCGTGTCGTCCTCGTCTCCCGCCTCGGTCGGGCCGCCGCCCGGACCGCTGCCCCTCGACGAGCTGCCGCCCGACCCGCTACCGCTCAGGCCACCGCCGGCGAAGCCACCGCTCAAGTCGATGCCGCTCATGTCGATGCCGTCGCCGCTCGCCGCGACGGAGCCGATGCCCCGGCCGAAGCCGGCGGCCGTGGTACGGGCCGAGAAAAGCCGGGTCAGCGTGCCGGTGACGGGGGCGCCGTCGTAGGAGTTGGGTGCCTTCTCGCGGGGGCGGGACAGGTCGTCGCGCGCACGGGGCGCCTTGTCGTGCTGCTCGCAGGCGTCCTCGGTCGTGCCGCCGGTGGCATCGCCCGTCGCGTTGCTGGTGGCGCTGCCGGTCGCGTCGGTCGGGGCAGGACCGGGCGTACCCGCATACCGGCCGGACGGTGTGTCTACCGGAGGGCCGTGCTCTTCGTCGCCTCCGCGCGTATGGCCCGTCGGCTCGGCCGCCTCGGCAGTCGGCTCGGCCTGCTCGGCGGTCGGCCCGGCCCGACCGGCCCGTCCGGACTGCCCGCTCGGCCCGGCTGCTCCGGCCGGCTCGGCAGCGCGCTCGGGGCCGGAATTCACGTTCGGCCCGTGGCTCGTGTGAGGCCCGTGGTTCACAGTTCCGCTTCCCGTCCGGTCCGGTTCGTGGCTGAAGGGGCGACCGCTCATGCCTGCGCCTCCATCACGAGACGCAGAGCGGCGATCCCGCGCGAACCGTACGCCTTGACCGAGCCCAGAGAGATACCGAGGGTATCGGCGACCTGCGCTTCCGTCATGTCCGCGAAGTAGCGCAGCACCAGCACTTCCCGCTGACGCCGCTGAAGGCCTTTCATCGCCTTGATCAGCGCGTCCCGCTCCAGCTGGTCGTACGCCCCCTCTTCCGCGCTGGCCATGTCGGGCATGGGCTTGGAGAGCAGCTTCAGCCCGAGGATGCGGCGGCGGAGCGCGGAGCGGGAGAGGTTGACGACCGTCTGCCGGAGGTAGGCGAGCGTCTTCTCGGGTTCCCGCACCCGGGTGCGGGCCGAGTGCACGCGGATGAACGCCTCCTGTACGACGTCCTCGCAGGAGGCCGTGTCGTCCAGCAGCAGCGCGGCGAGGCCGAGCAGCGAACGGTAATGGGCGCGGTAGGTCTCGGTCAGATGGTCGACCGTCGTTCCCGCCGCCACCGCCTCTTCAGCGCCCTCGCGCTGCGAGGGGAGCCTTACGGGGCTCGTCGCGCTCGCAGCGGTCAGCGGGGCGATCACCGGCATGCCGCCGATCGCACGGGGCTTGCGGGAAGGGCGCACGGACAGCCCTCGCAGCGAGCCGACCACCGGAATTTCGAGAACCTCTGCCACGCAAGTTGGACACGCTGCCCCCCATCAGGGTTGTACGCGTGCGGCAGCGCGTTCAGCTCTCTGCGACTCGCCCTCATACGTACCCGCTCTTCCCCAATTGCCCTATTGGTGCGCCCGTCGCGCAAGAAGTGACGACGAAGACGCCGAACAGCCGACTCACGGTTGCACAGGACCACAGGGTCATCGTCGGATATGGCAACGCCCCAGCTCAAGAGGTTAAGGAAGCCGAATTGAACATGTGACCTTCACAGATCCCACAAAACTCTTTCGACCAGACATTTCGATGCCGTAGGAAATTGGACGCCCTGGAAACACCCCCGGCCCGCCCCGGAAACACCATGGGGACGGCCTCGGACCAGCCCGGAAAGGCCACGGAACCGCAGCGGATCCGCGCCAGAAGCAGCAGAAGCGTCACCCGGCACACCGGACGGGACTCGGCCGAACACCGTCAGGAAGATCCGCCGGAAGAGCCTCGCAGGATCCCTCGCGAGATTCCCCAGGAGGGAAACCCGGGAGGGAAACGGGCGACGGGATTCAGGAGCCGCCCATGGCAGCCGCCAGGGATTCGGCGATCTGGGCCACATTCAGGGCCCCGCCTTTTCGCAGGTTGTCCCCGCAGAGGAACAACTCCAGGCCCTGCGGGTCGTCCAGGGAGCGGCGTACCCGACCGACCCAGGTGGGATCGGTGCCCACCACGTCCGCCGGGGTCGGGAAGTCGCCCGCGGCGGGGCTGTCGAAGAGGACCACGCCGGGGGCGGTGGCCAGGATCTCGTGCGCCCGGTCGACGGTGACCTCGTTCTCGAAGCGCGCGTGGACGGACATCGAGTGCGTGGTGACGACGGGGACGTACACGCAGGTGATGGCGGTACGCAGCTGGGGCAGGCCGAGGATCTTGCGGCATTCGTCGCGGATGGAGAGTTCCTCGGAGGACCAGCCGTCGCCCGCGTCCGTACCGGCCCAGGGCACGACGTTCAGCGCGACGGGGGCGGGGAACGGGCTGGTGGGCCGGTCGCCGAGGGCACGGCGTACGTCTCCGGGGCGGGTGCCCAGCTCCGTACCGGCGGCGAGGCCGGCAGCCACGAGGCCGAGCTCCTCGCGCAGGGCGGCGACCCCGTCGCGACCCCGGCCGCTCACGGCCTGGTAGGTGGAGACGGTCAGTTCGCGGAGGCCGAAGGCGGCGTGCAGCGCGCCCACCGGGACGATCAGCGAGAGGGTGGTGCAGTCCGGCGAGGCGACGATTCCGCGCGGGCGGGTACGGGCCGCGTGGGGGTTGACCTCGGGGACGACCAGGGGCACGTCCTGGTCGAGGCGGAAGGCGGCGGAGCCGTCGACCACGGCCGCGCCCCGGGACGCGGCGACGGGCGCCCAGAGGGCCGCGACCTTCGGGGGCACCAGGAAGACGGCGATGTCGACGCCGTCGAAGGCCTCCTCGGTGATCGGGAGGACTTCCTTCTCCTCGCCCCGTACGGCCAGCTTGCGGCCGGCCGAACGCGGTGAGGCGATCAGCTTCACCTCGCCCCACACGTCCGCGTGCTGCGAAAGGATCTCGAGCATGACGCCGCCACTCGCCCCGGTCGCACCGACGACCGCGAGCGAGGGGCGGCGTGCGGTCATCGGCCGGTGCCCCCGTAGACGACGGCCTCGTCGGAGTCGCTGTCGAGACCGAAGGCGGTGTGCACGGCGCGCACGGCCTCGTTGACGTCGTCGGCGCGGGTGACGACCGAGATGCGGATCTCGGAGGTCGAGATCAGCTCGATGTTCACACCGGCGTCGGAGAGCGCCTCGAAGAATCCGGCGGTGACGCCCGGGTTCGTCTTCATGCCCGCGCCGACCAGCGAGATCTTGGCGATCTGGTCGTCGTAGCGCAGCGAGTCGAAGCCGATGGTGCCCTTGGCCCGCTCCAGGGCGTCGATGGCCTTGCGGCCCTCGGCCTTGGGAAGGGTGAAGGAGATGTCCGTCAGCCCCGTCGCGGCGGCGGAGACGTTCTGCACCACCATGTCGATGTTGACTTCCGCGTTGGCGATGGTGCGGAAGATCGCGGCGGCCTCGCCCGGCTTGTCGGGGACGCCGACGACGGTGATCTTGGCCTCGGAGACGTCATGGGCGACTCCGGAGATGATCGCGTGCTCCACCTGCTGGTCCCCTTGCGGCTCGTTGCTGACCCAGGTGCCGCGCAGTCCGGAGAAGGACGAGCGGACGTGGATCGGGATGTTGTATCGGCGTGCGTACTCGACGCAGCGGTGCAGCAGCACCTTGGAGCCGGACGCGGCCAGCTCCAGCATGTCCTCGAAGGAGATCCACTCGATCTTCTGGGCCTTCTTGACGACCCGGGGGTCGGCGGTGAAGACGCCGTCCACGTCGGTGTAGATCTCGCAGACCTCGGCTTCCAGCGCCGCGGCGAGGGCGACGGCGGTGGTGTCGGACCCACCGCGGCCGAGGGTGGTGATGTTCTTGCCCTCCTGGCTCACGCCCTGGAACCCGGCGACGATGGCGATGTTGCCTTCGTCGATCGAGGTCCGGATGCGGCCGGGCGTGACATCGATGATGCGCGCCTTGTTGTGGACGGAGTCGGTGATGACACCGGCCTGGCTGCCCGTGAACGACTGGGCCTCGTGGCCCAGGTTTTTGATCGCCATCGCCAGCAGGGCCATGGAGATCCGCTCTCCGGCGGTCAGTAGCATGTCGAACTCACGCCCGGCAGGCATCGGAGACACCTGTTCGGCGAGATCGATCAGCTCGTCCGTCGTGTCGCCCATCGCGGACACCACGACAACCACCTGGTTGCCGCTCTTCTTGGCATCGACGACTCGCTTGGCGACGCGCTTGATGCCCTCGGCATCGGCTACGGATGAGCCTCCGTACTTCTGCACGACCAGGCCCACGTGCGCTCCTCGCTCATTCCGTTACTGCGGTCGGCTCAGTTTAACGAGCGGCCCGGAATCTCCCCGTCCTTACCAGATGGTGAGATGTCCCGCCCACCACCTGGTCCGGCGTGTCGACCCGGGCCGCTCGTACGGGGCCTATGCCCACCTCACCGGCCGCCACGCGCGTCTGTGGTCCAGCCCACACGGTTCCGGCGGGTTCCGCCACCGGGGAGGACGCGCGGGAGGACGACAGGGGATTTACGGGGGAAGCGACGGCCGCGACCGCGCGGCTCCCGGCCGACCTGGACGCCGCCTTCCGGAAGTTCATCCCGCCCTTCGGGGCCGCGGGCAACCC
>NZ_JBHWZJ010000135.1:0-17714 GCF_042728415.1 Streptomyces sp. NPDC060198
GGAGAGATCTCGCCGGGGTCGCGCTGTTTGTCCTCTTTGCCTGGAGCGTGCCCGTCTGCCCTGTGGGATGCGCTACAAAACCCGCTGTCCGTTTGGTGATCGAAAGCGCCGCGGCCTAGCGTCGATCCGGCTGTCCGTCGACTGTGTACCGCACTCGCGGTGCCGGACAGCCATCGCCGAGTCCCCGTCAGGCGCGAGCCTGGGGAGCCGGGGACCCGTGAAGTCCCTGGGGTGAATCGGGCACGCCCGTCTCGTGAGAGGCGCGAACGCCCGTAGGAGACCTTCCTGCTCCGAACCCGTCAGCTAACCCGGTAGGCGAGAAGGAAGGAAAGGATCCGCCCCTCCATGGCGTTCACCCGTGCCACCGGGACCCATCGTGCCCCGGGCTGTCTGACGCGCACCACCGCCCGGTTCGCCGGCGTCGCCGCCCTCGCCGCGACCGGCGTCGTCGCTGCGACTGCCTCCCCGGCTCTCGCCGCCGGTTCGCCCGTCCCGTCGCCCCGTACGACCGGCCTCATCGAGGCCGTGGCGCTCGGCGACTCCATCGCGGACCGGATCGCCGACCAGGCGGAGGCGCAGCACCGCGTGGCCGAGGCCAGGGCGAAGGCCGAAGCGAAGGCCAAGGCCGAGGCCGCCGTGCGGGTCAGGGAAGCCCGTGAGGCGAAGGCGCGCGCCGCGCGCGCAGCCGAGCGCAAGCGGCTGAACTCCTTCCACCTGCCCGTCGCGGGCTCGTACATCAGCACCGGTTACAAGTCGAGCGGCTCCCTCTGGTCCTCCGGCAGCCACTCCGGCGTCGACTTCCACGCCGCGACAGGTACCCCCGTCCTCGCCGTGGGCGCGGGCACGGTCGTCGAAGCCGGCTGGGGCGGCGCGTACGGCAACAACATCGTGCTGCGGATGACGGACGGCACGTACACCCAGTACGGCCACCTCTCCTCGATCGGTGTCTCGGTCGGCCAGGCCGTCTCGTCGGGGGAGCGGATCGGTCTCTCCGGCGCCACCGGCAACGCGACCGGCCCGCACCTGCACTTCGAGGCGCGCACCGGACCGGAGTACGGCTCCGACATGGACCCCGTGGCGTATCTGCGGGCTCACGGCCTCACGGTCTGACCCGCGCGGTCCCGGTCCGGCCTCCGCGCTCGCCCCGACCGGCCGTGACCAGCCCCGACGTCCCCCGATCGCCCCGAAGCCCCGGCCCCGTGCCGGGGCTTCGGCATATCACCCGAAAACCTCCGGCCCGCCGGCTCTGCAGGCAAAAGATATGTGCGAATTCCGGTACGCCATCGGAAATTCACTCAGATTGCAATAGAGTCACGGTGCAGGCTTCGATCGGCCGCGTTTCGCGGGGATTAAGGCGGAGGTTCGGACATGCGCATTCCCGCGCACTCGGTATGCACGGCAATCCGTGAAGACATCGTCTCGGGCGTCTTCGAGCGCGGCAGTCGCCTCACCGAGGAGCTTCTGGCGCGGCGCTACGGCGTCTCGCGCGTGCCGGTGCGCGAAGCGCTGCGGACCCTGGAGTCCGAGGGGTTCGTGGTCACTCGCAGGCATGCGGGCGCCTGTGTCGCCGAGCCGACGGAGCAGGAGGCTGCCGACCTCCTGGAGGTGAAGCTCCTGCTGGAGCCGCTGGGTGCGGCACGGGCCGCGCAGCGCCGTACCGAGGCTCACCTCAAGGTCCTGCGCGGGCTGGTCAAGCTGGGGCAGGAGCGGGCCCGCCGGGGTGAGGGGGAGGACCTGCGCTCGCTGGGCGGCTGGTTCCACGAGACGCTCGCCCAGGCGTCGGGCAGCCCCGGTCTCATCGCGCTGCTGACCCAGCTCCGGCACAAGATCACCTGGATGTACACCGTCGAGCAGCCGGTCCGCCCCGTCGAGTCGTGGGCCGAACACGGTGCCCTCGTGGACGCGGTGGCCCGGGGCGACGCGGAGCGCGCCAGGGGGCTGGCCATGCAGCACGCGGAGCGCTCGCTGGCCGCGCACCGGCCGCGCCGCCCGGTCCGAGCGGTGAAACAGTCCCGGGTGAGCACTTCGCAACATCCCGTAAACACCTCGGGTGCCCGTCATTAACAAACTCACCGTATACAAAGAGAAGTGAATTGACGGGGGGATTATCCGTGCTGCCAGAATTACTGTCGTCACGGTTGCCGAGAGAAAAGGCCGAGCCGAAAATGGCTGAGCCGCCCCGTCCGTGAAGGCGGCGCGGCCGGGCCGAGCGAAGAATTCCGTCATGGAGTCCGGCGGAGGGGGATCAGACCGTTTCCGGAAGCTCGTCGAGCCCCTCGGAGACCAGTTTCGCCAGACGGTCCAGCGCTGCGTCCGCGCCCTCCGCCTCGGAGGCGAGCACGATCTCCTCGCCGCCCTCCGCTCCCAGCCCGAGGACTGCGAGCATCGACGCGGCATTGACCGGGCTGCCGTCCGCCTTGGCGATCGTCACCGGGACCCCGGAGGCCGTGGTGGCGCGGACGAAGATGGAAGCGGGGCGGGCGTGCAGGCCTTCGGCCCATCCGACGTTGACGCGGCGCTCAACCATGGTTCTGCCCTTCGTGAATCTGCGATGTCCTGACCGGTAATCGATTTGTCTAGACCATTGTGTCATGGGGGCGTGGACCTGCGTACCCTCCCGCCGGCGGACGTCGCCGGTGGGCTTCCCAGCCTGCCCCGGCGCCGAATCCGCCGCGACCCGTGCCCGGCACGGCGGTGTCCGTACGGCCCGGACGGGTGACCGGGCGCGGTCGGAGCGGAACGTCGGGCCGGGCGGGTGGACCGACGGGCCGGGCGGGTGGACCGACGGCCGGGCGGGTGGCCCTGCCGTACGCTCCGAGCGCTTGTGGCGCTCCGGGCGCACCCACCCCGGAGCGCCGGACGGTCGTAGGCTTTCCCCATGCAGCCCACGCCGGAGCAGAGTCCGCATCACGCGTACCCCGACCACTGGGAGGCAGACGTGGTGCTGCGGGACGGTGGCACGGCCCGGATCGGACCCATCACCCCGGACGACGCCGGACGGCTGGTCAGTTTCTTCGAGCAGGTCTCCGACGAGTCGAAGTACTACCGCTTCTTCGCGCCCTACCCCCGGCTCTCCGACCGGGACGTCCACCGCTTCACCCACCACGACTACGTCGACCGGGTGGGGCTGGCGGCCACGGTGGGAGGGGAGTTCATCGCCACCGTCCGCTACGACCGGATCGACGACCAGGGCCGTCCCGCCTCCGCGCCCGCCGACGAGGCCGAGGTCGCCTTCCTCGTCCAGGACTCCCACCAGGGCCGCGGCGTCGCCTCGGTGCTGCTCGAACACATCGCCGCGGTCGCCCGGGAACGCGGCATCCGGCGCTTCGCCGCCGAGGTGCTGCCCGCCAACACCAAGATGATCAAGGTCTTCCGGGACGCCGGCTACACCCAGCAGCGGAGCTTCGAGGACGGCTCGGTCCACCTCACCCTCGACATCGAACCGACCGCCGAGTCGCTCGCCGTGCAGCGCGCCCGCGAACAGCGCGCCGAAGCCCGTTCCGTCCAGCGGCTCCTCGCCCCCGCCTCGGTGGCCGTCGTCGGCGTCGGCCGCGCCCCGGGCGGCGTGGGGCGGACCGTGCTCCGCAACCTCCTGCACTCCGGCTTCACCGGCCGCCTGTACGCCGTCAACCACGCCTTCGCCCCCGATCGGGACAGCGTCGACGGGGTCCCCGCGCACCGGTCGGTCAGTGACATCGGCGAGCCGGTCGACCTCGTGGTCGTCGCCGTCCCCGCGGAACGTGTCCCCGAAGTGGTCGCGGACTGCGGGGAGCACGGCGTGCGGGGCCTGGTCGTCCTCACCGCCGACTACGCCGAGCGGGGAGCCGAGGGCCGCGACCGCCAGCGCGCGCTCCTGCGCCAGGCGCGCTCCTACGGCATGCGCGTCATCGGGCCGAACGCCTTCGGCGTCATCAACACCTCCGGCGCCGTCCGGATGAACGCCTCGCTCGCCCCCGAATCGCCCGCGCCGGGCCGCATCGGCCTCTTCACCCAGTCCGGCGCCATCGGCATCGCCCTCCTCTCCGGTCTCCACCGGCGCGGTGCGGCGCTCTCTACCTTCATCTCCGCCGGGAACCGCGCCGACATCTCCGGCAACGACTTCCTCCAGTACTGGTTCGACGACCCCGAAACCGATGTCGCCCTGCTCTACCTGGAGTCCCTCGGCAACCCCCGCAAGTTCACCCGGCTCGCCCGCCGCACCGCCGCCGTCAAACCGGTCGTGGTGGTCAAGGGCGCCCGGCACAGCGGCGCCACCCCGCCCGGCCACGCCGTGCCCGTCAGCCGCATCCCCGACGCCACGGTCTCCGCGCTGATGCGGCAGGCCGGGGTGATCAGGGTGGACACGGTCACCGAGATGATCGACGCGGCCCTCCTCCTCGCCGACCAGCCGCTGCCCGCCGGTCCCCGGGTGGCGATCCTCGGCAACTCGGAATCGCTCGGCCTGCTCACCTACGACGCCTGCCTCACGGAGGGGCTCCGCCCGCGGCCTCCCATCGACCTGACCACGGCGGCCGGGCCGGCGGATTTCCGCGCGGCCCTCGCCGAAGCGCTCGCCGACCCGACGTGCGACGCGGTGATCGTGACCGCGATCCCGCTGGTCGGGGTCGAGGGAGAGGTGCAGAGCGGCGACGGCGAGGTGCTGGCGGCAGCCCTGCACGAGGCGGTGGCGGAGCGCACCGCCGGTGCCGCCAAGCCGGTGGCCGTCGTGCACCTGGAGATCGGCGGACTCGCCCAGGCCCTGGCGGCCACGGCCGGAACACGCCCGGCCGTGACGGGTCTGGCCGCGCAGGCCGCCCCCATGACGGGCCCGCCCACGGAGACACCCGCGAAACCGCCCACGGAGGCGCCCGTGGCGACCGCTTCCGTACCGCCGCCCCCCGCCGGGGCGTCCGCGGAACCCGGGGCCCACACCCAGGCCCCCACCGGCCGTATCCCCGCCTATCCGGCCGCCGAACGGGCCGTCCGCGCGCTGAGCGAGTCGGTCAAGTACGCCCAGTGGCGCCGCCAGGCCGCCGTTCCGGGCAGGGTGCCCGAGTTCCTGGACGACACCATCGACGAGCCCGGCACCGCGGCGCTCATCGACGCGCTGCTCGGCCCGACCCCCGATCCGCGCGGCCGGCCGCTCGGACACGACGAAGCCCGCGAGCTGCTCCGCGGCTACGGCATCGACGTACGGGCCACGCTCCCCGCCCCCGACCCGGACGCCGCCGTGGCCGCGGCCGTGCGACTGGGCTGGCCGGTCGCCCTCAAGACCACCGCACCCCATCTGCGTCACCGCGCCGACCTGGGCGGCGTCCGCCTCGACCTCGCCGGGGAAGACGCGCTGCGACGGGCGTACGGCGAACTCACCGAGCTCCTCGGCAAGCCCGCCGAACTCCAGCCCGTCGTACAGTCCATGGCACCCCGGGGCGTCGACACCGTCGTGCGGGCCACGATCGACGCCGCTGCGGGTGCCGTGCTCTCCTTCGGTCTCGCGGGCACCCCCTCCGAACTCCTCGGGGACATCGCCCACCGGCTGGTTCCGGCCACCGACCGGGACGCAGCAGAACTGATCCGCTCCATCCGCGCGGCTCCCGTGCTCTTCGGCTGGCGCGGCTCCTCGCCCGTGGACACCCGGGCACTGGAAGAACTGCTGCTCCGGGTCTCCCGCCTGGTCGACGACCATCCCGAGGTGGTCTCGGTCACCCTGGAACCGGTCGTGGTGGCCCCGCAGGGGCTGACCGTCCTCGGCGCGAGCGTCCGGCTCGCCCCGCCGCCCGCGCGGACCGATCTCGGACCCCGCCGACTGCCGAACTACTGACCGGGCCCACCCTCCCCGCAGAGTCCCCGGCGGTCACCGGGGCCCGTAAGATGGGGGTCATGGCAAAGACCGGTACGACGACCCAGGGGCTGCGCGCGGCGATCGAGCGCAGCGGCTACTACCCGGCCCTCGTGGCCGAGGCGGTGGAGGCCGCCGTCGGCGGGGAGCCGGTCGCCTCGTACCTCGTGCACCAGGAGACGACCTTCGACTCCAACGAAGTCCGACGCCATGCCACGGTCCTGGTCCTGACGGACACCCGTTTCATCGTCAGCCACACCGACGAGCAGACCTCCGAGACCGAGTCGCCGACGCCGTACGCGACCACCTCCACGGAGTCCGTGCACCTCGGCCGGATCTCGTCCGTCGTGGTGAGCCGCGTGGTGGCGGACCCCGAGAAATACGTGGCCGGTTCGCTGCCCCGCGAGGTCGTCCTCACCATCGGCTGGGGCGCGGTCTCCCGCATCGACCTCGAACCGGCCGCCTGCGGCGACCCCGACTGCGACGCCGACCACGGCTACACCGGCAGCTCCACCGCCGACGACCTCAGCCTGCGGGTCAGTGAGGCGGGCGACGGCCCGGACACCGTGCGCCAGACGCTCGCCTTCGCCCAGGCACTCAGTGAAGCCACGGCGGCCACCGCGGCCACGGCCGCGAACGCGGCGACCAACCGCTGATGGTCCAGCCCGCCTGGCAGGACCCCGTGCTGCTCCCGCTCGACACCGCCCCCGTGCCCGAGTACGGCACCGGGTCCCTCGCGGATCTGCTGCCGACCCTCGTCGCGGGGATGGAAGTGCCCGGCTTCACCGCCTCGATCCCGGAACTCACTCCCGCCGACCGCAACTGCGTCTTCCTGATCGACGGCCTCGGCTGGGAGCAGATCAAGGCGCATCCGGACGAGGCCCCGTTCCTGCACTCCCTGCTGCCCACCTCGCGCGGCGGCACCGGCCGTCCCATCACCGCGGGCTTCCCCGCCACGACGGCGACCTCCCTCGCCTCGGTCGGTACGGGCCTGCCGCCCGGCAAGCACGGGCTGCCCGGGTACACCGTGCGCGATCCCGCCACCGGCGGGCTGATGAACCAGCTCCGCTGGAAGCCGTGGACCTCGCCGAAGGCATGGCAGCCGTACCCCACCGTCTTCGGCCTCGCCGACGCGGCGGGGGTGCGTACGGCCCAGGTCTCGGCGCCCGCCTTCGAGCAGACGCCGCTGACCAAGGTCGCGCTCAGCGGCGGCTCGTTCCTGGGCCGCCTCGCCGGTGAGGAACGCATGGACGTCGCGGCCCAGCGGATGGCCGCCGGGGACCGGTCGCTGGTCTACACGTACTACAGCGAGGTGGACGGAGCGGGCCACCGCTTCGGTACCGACTCCGACGCCTGGCGCGGGCAGTTGATGTACGTCGACGGCCTCGCCCGGCGTCTTGCCGAGCAGCTGCCGCCCCGCTCGGCCCTCTACGTCACCGCCGACCACGGCATGATCGACATCCCGTTCGACGAGCAGTCCCGCATCGACTTCGACGAGGACTGGGAGCTGCGCGCGGGCGTCGCCCTGCTGGGCGGGGAGGGCCGTGCTCGTCACGTCTACGCCGTGCCCGGAGCCCAGGCCGACGTGCTGACCGTCTGGCAGGAAGTGCTCGGCGAACAGTTCTGGGTGGCGAGCCGGGACGAGGCGATCGCCGCCGGATGGTTCGGCCCCGAGGTGGACGAGCGCGTCCACGGCCGCATCGGCGACGTTGTCGCCGCCGCTCACGACGACGTGGTGATCACCGCCTCGTCCAACGAGCCGCACGAGTCCGCGATGGTCGGGATGCACGGTTCGCTGACCCCGGTCGAGCAGCTCGTCCCCCTTCTCGAAGTACGCACCTGACGCTGCCGCCCCACCGGCGCGTCCCCCCTGCCACCCCCCATGTCGAAAGGCGTCCGACCTCTCATGCCCGAGCTTGTGTTCTTCTCCGGAACGATGGACTGCGGAAAGAGCACGCTGGCCCTGCAGATCGGTCACAACAGGTCCGCGCGCGGGCTCCAGGGCGTGATCTTCACCCGCGACGACCGGGCGGGCCAAGGGAAGCTCTCCTCGCGGCTGGGGCTGGTGACGGAAGCCGTCGAGGCCGCCGACGGCATGGATCTCTACGCGTACGTGGTGAACCAGCTGTCCCAGGGCGGCAAGGCGGACTACGTGATCGTGGACGAGGCGCAGTTCCTGGCCCCGTCGCAGATCGACCAGCTCGCCCGGATCGTGGACGACCTCGGGATGGACGTCTTCGCCTTCGGGATCACCACCGACTTCCGCACGAAGCTCTTCCCCGGTTCGCAGCGCCTGATCGAGCTGGCCGACCGTCTCGAACACCTCCAGGTGGAAGCCCTGTGCTGGTGCGGCGCCCGCGCCACGCACAACGCCCGCACGGTGGACGGGGAGATGGTCGTCGAGGGCGAACAGGTCGTGGTCGGTGACGTCAACCGCCCGGCCAAGGAGGTCGGTTACGAGGTGCTCTGCCGCCGTCACCACCGGCGCCGCGCCACCTCCGCCACCGCCCACGCGGGCGCCCTGTCGCCGGACGTCCTCCCGGTGAACCAGGTCTGACGACCCGTCATTGCGTCCTGGGCTGTCGGCTGTCCCGCCCGCGGGCCGGCCGGCGCCGCTCTCCCGGTGGCCCCGGCGACCCCTGATCCACGTCGTGCGGCGACGACGCGGCGCCGAAGGACCGAGGGCGGGCCATGGATCCGGTACTCGGCCCACCGCGCGCAGTCGAGCCGATCCCGCTGGGCGCGCCGCTCGACGAGGTGTTCACCGCGGTGCCCGGGGGATGGGGCCGGCCCAGGGTGCTGCGGCGCCGGGGTACGGGGTTCGGCGAGGTCGTCCCGGACCCTCGGCCACGGCGGTGTACAGGTGCCGGCGGAAGGGGGCCCGGGCCACCGCCGTCGAGGTGTCTGGTGGCCGGGTGAGGGCCGAACCTCCAGCGCGCGGCTGCCGCTGGAGGGCGACGAGGTGTTCAGCACCCCTTCGGGGCAGCTCTTCCGGCGCGCCACCGCACGGCGCCGGACGGTCTACGCCTCTCGCCCCGCATGTCCGGTGATCCCCGGGGTGTGACCGGGCTTCGCCCGGCAGGCTTCGCGGGAGGTCGTGCGGGACGCCGACGGGCCGGCGTCCGTCACCTCGGTCCTGGTGGGCGACGAGGGCTCCTACGACCGCCTCCGGGGCCGGCGCGGCTGACCTCGACCACCAGGAGGACCACGCGGTCGAGGGCGTGACCGTGACATCCCGGTCACGACTGCCCTGCCGCCGCCCGCGCCCTCCGCCCCGGCCTTCACGCCTGGTCGTGCCTGGTCCACGCCGATCCACGCGACGCCCGTTCCTTGATCCCGTTCCCTGCAACCACACCTTGCGCGCCGCGTGGGGGTTGGCCGGGCCGGACGCGCGTTACGTTGTGCGCCGCCGCCGGACGTCCGGGGCGTCCGAGCGACCGCGCCGGCTCCTGCGGCATGTCCGTACGGCGACCCCGGCATGCCTTCGTCCGGGCGCGTTCGGGCGCCCCGGGCGCGCCGTTCACCGACCCGGTCCGGCCGCGCGAACCATCGCCCCTCGTGTGATCCGCCCACCGCAGATAAGGCCGATTCATGACTTCTTCGCCGCGCAGTGTCCCCGGTCGGCTGGCCGCCGCAGCCGCCCTGGTCTCCCTGCTCGCGGGGTGTTCCTCGTCCGACGACAGCGCGGGCGGGGACGACGGCTCGACGGAGATCGGCTTCGTCAACGGAGCCGGCACCGTCTTCCACACCTGTCTGCAGAAGGCGATGGAACAGACCGCGAAATCCCAGGGCGCCCACCTCGTCGTCGCCAACTCGTCGCAGAACCCGGTCACCGAACTCTCCAACATAGAAGACCTGATCGCGCGGGACGTGGACGAGCTGATCGTCCAGACCGTGGACGTGGACACCCTCGACGTGGACGTGGCCAAGGCACGGGCCGCCGGCATCCCGATCTTCCTCACCTCGGTGAACGTGGAAGACCTCTCGGGGGTGCTCGGCGCGGTGGTGGTGGACCTCGGCCGGCTCGGCGCACTCGACGCGGGCTGGGTCGAACAGGACGCGGCGGGGCGGAGCGTCAAGGTCGGAGTGATCGCCGGAGCCCCCGGCGCGGCCTCGGACCTGATGGTCGCCGGGTTCCAGGAGGCCCTTCCGGCGAACGCGAAAATGGTCTCGGAGCTTCCGGGGATGTTCGATCCGGCCAAGGCCCGTGAATCCGCGCAGGACATGATCGAGGCCCATCCCGATCTCGACTACGCCTTCGTGGCGAACGAGGAGATGGCCCTGGGCGCCCGGCAGGTCTTCGACGCGGCCGGGGCCCACGTCAAGATCGTCACCGTGAACGGCACCGACGAGGGTCTCCAGGCGGTCAAGGACGGACGGCTCGCCGCCACGGTGGCCAACTCCGCATCGACCCTTGGTCAGTTGGCGGTGCGGAACAGCCTCGGGCTGATGGCGGGAAGCTCCGTCGAGAAGGTCACCTCCGCCCCGATCCTCCTGGTCACCCGGGACAACGTCGACGAGGCGCCCGCGTACTGCTCCTGACGGCCCGGGGCGTGACCACGAGGGGGCGTCCGCCCGCCCCCTCTTCCCGCTCCCGGATGCCGAGAATCCGGCGTTCGGAGTTCCGCGATGTCGAGAATCCGGCTATGGGGCCCGCCGACTGGCACCCGTGCGGTCCTTGTCCGCATAGTTCCGTCTGGCATCGAAAGACAGCGGCGGGCACCCGCCGCGGAGGAGCTCTCCGTGAACAGCACACCCCCAACCATCGGCCGCGCCCCCGACCGGCGCGCGGCCACTTTGGTCATGGCCTGCATAGGCGTGTTCGTGGCCTATTTCCCGATCACCACAGTGTCGGTGAGCCTCCCCGTCATCCAGGAAGCTCTCGGCGCCTCCACCTCGGACCTCTCGTGGGTCTCGGACGCCTTCGTCCTGCCGGTGGCCGCTCTGATCCTGACGGCCGGAGTCTTCGGTGACGTACACGGGCGCAAGATGGTCTTCCAGGCGGGGCTCGCACTCTGCGCCGCCGGTGCCACCGTCTCGCTCTGCGCCCAGTCGATCACCATGATCTGGATCGGACAGGCCCTCTCCGGTGCCGGGGCCGCCGCACTGCTGCCGATGACCCTCGCGCTCATCAGCCACGTGGTCCCCGACCACCGCGAACGCGGCAAGTTCATCGGCCTCTGGACGACCTTCCTCATGGGGGCGCTCGCCGTCGGCCCGCTGATCGCCGGCACGATCACCGCCCACGCGGACTGGCGGTGGATCTTCCTCCTGCCCATCCCGCTCTCCCTCGCCGCGATGGCCGCCGGTGTGCGGCTGCTCGACGAATCCCGGTCGCCCTACCCCCGCAAGCTCGACTGGCCCGGTCAGATCACCGCTGCCGTGGCCATCACGGCTTTGGTCTACGGGGTCATCGAAGGCGGAGCGTCCTCCTTCACCGAACCGCAGGTCCTCGCGGCCCTGGCGATCGCGGTGATCTGCGGAGTCGTCTTCGTGCTGGCCGAGCGCCGCAGCGACAGCCCGATGCTGGACCTGCGCATCTTCCGCAGCCCGGCCTTCACCGGCTCCACGCTGGTCGTCATGATCAGCTTCCTGGGGCTGATCGGCTTCTTCTTCGTGCTCAGCCTCTACTTCGGCATGGTGCAGCAGCTCACCACGCTGGAGGCGGGAACGCGCCTCCTCATGGTCACGATCATGCCGCTCATCCTGGGCGCCGTCTTCGGCCGCCTCGCCCAGCGGCTCTCGGCCCGACTCCTGATCACCGGTGGGCTGCTGATCGCCACGGTGGGGCTCTGCACGCTGACCACCATCGGCATCGACACCTCCTTCGCCTCGCTGGCCTGGCGGCTCGCCCTGCTCGGCACCGGCCTCGGCATCGCGTTCCCCTGCATCACCGCAACCGCCGTGGGCTCCGTACCGCCTCACCAGGCCGGCATGGCGGCGGCGGGCAACAACGCCTTCCGGCAGGTCGGCGCGGCTCTCGGCCCCGCCATCCTGGGGGCGCTGCTGACCACGAAGGCGGTCGGCGCCCTCCCCGGGCACCTGACCGACCAAGAGCTCACGGGGGCGGCCGGCGAGCGCATCACCGCGGCCGTCGATCGCGGCGGCCTGGAGGCCGTCGCCGGGATGCCACTGGGCGCCGACACGGGGCGCGCCCTCCACGCGCTGTCGCTCTCCTTCGTGGACGGCCTCCACCTCTGCCTCGTCGTCTCGGCAGCTCTCATGCTGTGCGGTGCGATCGTCGCGGCCGTCACCCTGCGCCCCCGCGGCGCCACACCTTCCGTCCCCGCGGCGGGAAGCACCGGCCTCCTCGTCCGGGCCGCCGACGGCGAGGCGCGCACGGGCGCACCGGCCGCTGCGGGCACCGGACCGGACCACGGCTGACGGACCACCTCAGCCGCCCCCCCACCAGCGCTTTCCGCGCGAGCGGGCATGCTGGTGGGGGGGGGCGGGCCGTCGTACGGTCCGCGCACGCGCAGACGACGGACGTCCGGGCCGTACGCGCGCACCGGACGGACAGACGGATCGGAGATGCACGGTGGCCCTGCCCGACGCCTTGGACCTGAAGGTGATGCAGGCCCTCCAACTCGACGGCCGTGCCTCCTTCGTCCAGGTCGCGGACGTCCTCGGCGTCTCGGACAAGACCGTCGCGCGCCGCTTCACGGGGCTACGCCGCGACACCGGTTTCCGCGTGGTCGGGGTGACCGACGAGACCAAGCTCGGGCGGTCGAGCTGGATCGTCCGGTTGCGCTGCACGCCCGATGCCGCCGAACCGCTCGCCACCGCGCTCGCGCGCCGCGCCGACACGTTCTACATCAGCCTCATGTCCGGCGGCACCGAGGTCATGTGTGTGATGCGGCCGCGCACCCGCCAGGAACGCGACGAACTCCTGCTCGGGCGGCTGCCGCGCACCCCGCGCGTCGTCCAGGTCGGCGCCCACTGCGTACTGAACCAGTTCTACGGCGGTCCGCTGGACTGGCTGAGCAAGATCGACGCCCTGACCCCCGAGCAGGAGGACGCTCTGCGCCCCCGGCTCGGGGAGCCTCCCGCCGGGCCCGTGACCCTCGACGCCGTGGACGAGGCGCTGATCGATGTGCTCCGCCGGGACGGCCGGGCGCCGATGGCCGAACTGCAGAGCAGGACCGGCCAGTCCGAAGCCGTGGTCAAGCGGCGGCTGGACCGGCTGCGCCGCAGCGGCGCCCTCTATTTCGACGTCGAGTACGACCACGAACCTCTCGGCCACGGTGTGGGGGCCATGCTCTGGCTCACCGTGGCGCCCGCCGATCTGGTCGCGGTGGGCAAGACGCTGGCGGCCCACCCCGAGGTGCGGTTCGCGGCGGCGGTCAGCGGCCGCGCGAACATCGTCGCCGCCGTCCAGTGCCGCACCACCCAGGATCTGTACGCCTATCTGACGGACCGTATCGGTGCGACCCCCGGTGTCCAGAACGCCGAGACCGTGCTGACGCTGCGCCAGGTGAAGGTGCTGACGTACGACCCCCGTCGCTGACCGCGCCCGCCCGCCGGTCAGCCCTCGCCGCTCCGCACGATGGTGAAGGCCGCACCCTCCGGGTCCGAGACCGTCGCGAGCCGGCCGCTCGTGCCCTCGCGCGGCGGCTGCAGGATGTGCCCGCCGAGTTCCACCACGCGGGCAGCGGCCACGTCGGTGTCCTCGACCTCGAAGTACGTCATCCAGTGCGGTCCCCGGTCACGCGGCAGGGCGTGCCCGACTCCGTGCAGGGCCGCCACCGGGCGGCCGTCCAAGTGCAGTGTCTGGTAGTCGAAGTCGGCGGAGACGACCGCCTGGACCTCGTAACCGAACACCGCCTGGTAGAACTTGGCGACCGAGGACGTCTCCCGGGTGATCAGCTCGTTCCAGACCGGGGTACCCGGTGCGCCCCAGAGCCGCGTCCCCATGTGCCGGGCGGCCTGCCAGACACCGAAGACCGCGCCGTTCGGGTCGGAGGCGATGGCCAGCCGGCCGGCCGGACCCGCGTCGAGAGGGCCGACCGCCACCGTGCCTCCGCAGGAACGGATCGTCTCGGCGGTGGCGTCCGCGTCATCGGTGGCGAGGTAGGTCGTCCAGGCGATCGGCAGATGACGGTCCGGGGGCAACTGGCCGATACCCGCGATCTCCTCGCCGTGGAGGCTGCCGCGCACGTACGGGCCGAGCTGCTCCGGGCCGGGCTTGAACTCCCATCCGAAGAGGGCGCCGTAGAAGTCCTGGGTGGCGCTCAGGCCGTGCACGATCAGACTCACCCAGCAGGGCGTGCCGGGTGTGCGCCGGGAGACAGCCTCGGTCATCGTCTTTCTCTCCTCGGACCATCGTGGTGGCCGTGCGGCAGATCGGGGGCGGTCCGCCGTCCAGGGGTGCGGTACGGCTCGTACGCCCCGCCCCGATGCTCGCACCACCTGGGCCCGGAGACGCACCGGCCGCGCCGCGCGGCGCGCGTTCTCGGCAGAACCGGACCGATTTGTCCGGTGTGACGCACATGTCGTCCGCGTTCACGCGGACGCCACACCCCGGGGCCGGTCGCTGCGCGAGGATGGCCCTCATGAAGCCCATCATCACCGCATCCGAATACGCGGGCGAGTCGGCAGGGCCCCGCCCGCCCGTGGTCCTCGACGTCCGCTGGCAGTTGGGCGGCCCCAACGGCCGGACCGCCTACGAGGCCGGTCACCTGCCCGGAGCCGTCTACGTGGACCTCGACACCGAACTGGCCGGCCCGGCCGGAGCCGGTGGCGGCCGTCATCCCCTGCCCGACCCGGAGAGCTTCGGCGCCGCGATGCGCCGGGCGGGGATCTCCGCGGACCGGGCGGTGGTGGTCTACGACGGTGGCCAGGGCTGGGCGGCGGCCCGTGCCTGGTGGCTGCTGCGCTGGGCGGGGCACGGGGACGTCCGGGTGCTGGATGGGGGTCTCGCGGCGTGGGACGGTGAGCTGTCCACCGATGTCCCGCGCCCCCAGGAAGGCGATTTCCGGCCGAAGCCCGGTGAGCTGCCGGTGCTCGACGCCGACGGCGCGGCAGCTCTGGCCCGTACCGGAGTGCTGCTCGACGCGCGCGCCGGTGAGCGCTACCGGGGCGACGTCGAGCCGATCGACCGGGTGGGCGGTCACATTCCGGGCGCCCTCTCGGCCCCGACCGGGGAGAACGTGGGCGCGGACGGGCGCTACCTGCCCGCCGCGCGGCTCGCCGAGCGCTTCGCCGCCCTCGGTGCCACCCGCGACGGCGAGATCGGCGTCTACTGCGGCTCCGGCGTCTCCGGGGCCCACGAGGTGCTCGCCCTGGAGATCGCCGGACTGCGGGCGGCGCTGTATCCGGGCTCCTGGTCCGAGTGGTCCTCGGACGATTCGCGCCCGGTCGCGACCGGACCGGACCCCCAGTAGGAACCGCCGCCGGACAGTGTCCGGAAACAGTCGCAGGGGCCGTACGCGTCACGCGTGCGGCCCCTGCGGTCCGTAAGGGTCCTGATCAGTCCTGCTTCTTACGCCGGGTCCCGAAGACGATCTCGTCCCAGCTGGGCACCGCAGCCCGGCGGCCCGGGCGGACGCCGTCCGCCTCGGCCTGGCGGTCGGTGGTCCCGGTCAGCCGGTCACGGTGTCCCGCGACGGCGCGCGGCATCAGCACGTCGGCGTAGGCGGAACCGGCTCCCGCCGACGCCGCCGCGGCCGGTGGCTCGTCCGCCGCCGGCTCCTCGACGGCCGGTTCGATCGCCGCCGGCTCGGGCTGCGAGGGCCGCTCGGGTACGACCATGTCGCCCCGGAAGCTCGGTACCGCTTCCAGCAGGCTGGTCAGCGAATCGCGTTCGGCGGCCGTCGGACCGGAGTACTCCTCCGGCTCGGCGTGCCGCTCCATCTGCCGGTCCAGGGCGCGGTCCAGCGGACGGTCCCGGGGCAGCCGCGCGATTCTCGGCACGAACGGGAAGCTCGGCTCCGGAGCCGCGGCGTCCGACTCGCCGATGAGGGAGCGCGCCTCGTCGTCCACGGCCTGGACCAGCCGCCTCGGCGGGTCGTAGGTCCAGCTCGCCGAGTGCGGTTCCCCCGCCACGCGGTAGACCAGCAGGACTTCCCAGGTGCCGTCGTCGCGGCGCCAGGAGTCCCACTGAACCGTTTCCTTGTCCGCGCCGCGCAACAACAGACGTTCCTGCACGGCGTCGCCGAGCTGGGGGCCTGTGTTCTCGCCGGGACGGCGTACGGGAGTCTTCCGGGCCCTCTCGGCCATGAAGGCGCGCTCCGCGAGCACGGGGCCCTCGAAGCGGCGGACACGGTCGACCGGAATCCCGGCGAACTGGGCGACCTCCTCGGCGGAGGCACCGGCTCGTATCCGGGCCTGGATGTCCCGCGGGCGGAGGTGGCTCTCCACCTCGATCTCGATCTGTCCGAGCCGCGCGCGGTCGTTGCGCACCGCGGCACGGAGACGCTCGTCGATCGGAAGCGTGTACTCCGTGCTGTCCGCAGCCTTGAGCACCAGTCGTGTGCCGTCGTTGGAGACGGCCACGACACGCAGTTCGGGCATGGGGACCTCCCGGGTGGTGCCTGCCGACGTCACGTGCGTCGCTGCTTCCGCTAGTCGAGTGTGGCCTGCCCGGGTGCAGCCTGCCACAACCTTGCCAAGTTGCCCGGCGTGTGTCGGGCCTTGGCCCTGGTACGCCGTCGTGACACGGTCACCCATGGTGGCGCAGAACGACCGGTGCGGCCACCCTGTGCAACGGGTCTCCGTGCGATGCGTCGGCGCCGCCGGTTCGAGTGCCGCCTTCGGCCCCCTCCCGCAGGACCCGGATCACCCTTGCGGGAGTCCGGCCCCAGGGCTCGTCACAGTACTCCATTCGGGCCACCGGGGTGGACCGGCACGCCGTCCGAGTTGTCGACGGGTGTCGACGGCGACGGTGGTTGACGACGGGCATGAGGGTGCCTATACCCATTCGCCGCCCTTTTGCTCGTGACGCGTGTCCCTGTTCACAGAATCACCAGAAACGGAACTATCCGCTTCGCCCAAAGGTCTCTTCCTGGTGCAGGGTGGGAGAGATGTCAAGCAAGGGCTGGTAATGGTTCAGAAGCCGGAAAGCGACACGGAACCGAAGGAAAGGCGCATAGATCTGAATGTGCCGCAGGTCGCCGGCAGTGCCGTGGCCGCGGTCGCGGCCGCGGTGGCGGCCTCGCAACTGGGGGTCTACGGAACGATTCTGGGGGCCGGCGTGATGAGCGTCGTCGCCACCTGCGGAGGCTCCGTCTTCCAGCACTTCTTCCGCCGCACGGGCGAGCAGATCCGAGAAGTCACCGTGCAGGTGACCCACCCGGGGGGCCGTCAGGTCGCCGTGCGGACCCGCGAGACGACTCGCGGACGCGGGGGCGCCACGTACTTCCCGGAAGGTGCCGACGCCGACGCCGACGGTACGCGGCTGCTGGATCTCACCGGTGAACCGACCGGACCGGCGCGGGCCGGCGTCGCGGGCACCCGGGCGAACGATCCGGACCCCCGTACGCGGCTGCTCGGCCAGGACCAGGACCGGACCCGGCTGTTGCGTGCGGTCCCCGCCCCGGCCGCGGAGCAGGACGACGCCACCCGGCTGCTGCGGATCACCGGCGCCGGCCTGCCGCCGGGAGAGCACGGACCGGACGAGGGGTTCTCGGAGGCGACCACCCACGGCTCCGCCCGCCGCAGCCGGCGCAAGCCCGTCCTGGCGGCCGTCGTGGTTTTCGTCGTGTCGATGCTCGGGATCACCGGATTCGAGCTGATCTCGGGCAACGACCTCAGCGGCGGCAACGGTACGACCGTGGGCTCCGTCGTCCGGGGCAGCGACCCGGGCACGGCCGACCCGGCGCCGGAGCCGTCGACCGGCGGTGATTCCCCCACCGGCACCGAGGGCACCGAGGCCACCCCGGGCACCGGCACGGGGGAG
>NZ_JBHWZJ010000136.1:0-17585 GCF_042728415.1 Streptomyces sp. NPDC060198
GGCACTCGCGTGCCTCCCCGGTCCCACTCCACCCGTACGGGTGACACGACACGTCAGCGCTTTCGAACACCTTCGGCGAGTTCGCCCGCGAGCGCCTTCACCGCGGCCGTGCCCGCGGCGGCGTCGGGCGCGTCCAGGATGGCCTTGACGAAGGCCGACCCGACGATGACGCCGTCCGCGAAGCCGGCGACCTCCGCGGCCTGCGCCGCGTTGGAGACGCCGAGGCCGACGCAGACCGGGAGGGAGGCGGTGGTCGCGCGGGTGCGGGCCACCAGGTTCTGGGCCTGGTCGCCGACGGAGGCGCGGGTGCCGGTGACCCCCATGAGGGAGGCGGCGTAGACGAAGCCGGAGCCCGCCGCCGTGATGGTGGCGAGGCGCTCGTCGCGGCTGCTGGGGGCGACGACGAAGACGGTGGCGAGAGAGTGCTTCTCCGCGTTCTCGCGCCACACCGCCGACTCCTGGACCGGCAGGTCGGGCAGGATGCAGCCGGCACCGCCCGCCGCGGCCAGCTCGGCGGTGAACCGCTCGATGCCGTAGCGGTCGATGGGGTTCCAGTAGGTCATGACGAGGATCGGGGCGCCGGTCGCCTCGTACGCCTCTCGGACCGTGCGCATCACGTCGGCGATCCGGACGCCGCCGCGCAGCGCGATGTCGTCGGCGGTCTGGATGACCGGGCCGTCGAGCACCGGGTCGCTGTGCGGGAGGCCCACCTCGACGACGTCGGCGCCGCCGGCCAGGACCGCCTTGATCGCCTCGATGCCGCCGTCCACGGTCGGGAAGCCCGCCGGGAGGTAGGCGATGAGGGCCGCGCGGTCCTCGGCCTTCGCGGCGGCGAGGGTGGTGTTCAGCAGTGCGATGTTGCCGGTGTGCCCGGTGTTGCCGGTGCCGCTCACTTGACGTCCCCCTCGATCTCCGCGCCGTGGCCGGCCGTGTCCGCTTCGACGGTCGCGTCGGCCTCGTACAGCCCGAAGTAGCGGGCCGCGGTGTCCATGTCCTTGTCGCCGCGCCCGGAGAGGTTGATGACGATCAGCCCGTCCTCGCCCAGCTCCTTGCCGATCTCCAGGGCACCGGCCAGCGCGTGCGCGCTCTCGATGGCCGGGATGATGCCCTCGGTGCGCGAGAGCAGCCGCAGGGCCGACATCGCGGCGGCGTCCGTCACCGCGACGTACTCGGCGCGGCCGACGTCCTTGAGGTACGAGTGCTCCGGGCCGATGCCCGGGTAGTCCAGGCCGGCCGAGATGGAGTACGGCTCGGTGATCTGGCCCTCGTCGTCCTGGAGGACGTAGCTGCGCGAGCCGTGCAGGATGCCGGGCTCGCCCGCGGTGAGGGTCGCCGCGTGCTCGCCGGTCTCGACGCCGTGCCCGGCGGGCTCGCAGCCGATGAGGCGGACGGAGGCGTCCGGGATGAAGGCGTGGAAGAGCCCGATGGCGTTGGAGCCGCCGCCGACACAGGCGACCGCGGCGTCCGGCAGCCGGCCGGCGCGTTCCAGGATCTGGCGGCGGGCCTCGACCCCGATGACCCGGTGGAAGTCCCGGACCATGGCGGGGAAGGGGTGCGGTCCTGCGACCGTACCGAAGAGGTAGTGGGTGCGGTCCACGTTGGCGACCCAGTCACGGAACGCCTCGTTGATGGCGTCCTTGAGGGTGCGGGAGCCGGACTTCACGGCGACGACCTCGGCACCGAGCATCCGCATGCGGGCGACGTTGAGCGCCTGGCGCTCGGTGTCGATCTCGCCCATGTAGATGGTGCACTCCAGGCCGAACAGCGCGCAGGCGGTCGCGGTGGCGACGCCGTGCTGGCCTGCTCCGGTTTCGGCGATGACCCGGGTCTTGCCCATGCGCTTGGTGAGGAGCGCCTGGCCCAGCACGTTGTTGATCTTGTGCGAGCCGGTGTGGTTGAGGTCCTCGCGCTTGAGGAAGACGCGCGCGCCGCCCGCGTGCTCGGCGAAGCGGGAGACCTCGGTCAGGGCGCTGGGGCGGCCCGTGTAGTTGACCATGAGTTCGTTGAGCTCGGCCGCGAAGGCCGGGTCGGCCTTGGCCTTGTCGTACTCGACGGCGACCTCGTCCACGGCGGCGACGAGCGCCTCCGGGATGAACTTGCCGCCGTAGGCGCCGAAATAGCCTTCGGCGCTGGGGATCAGACCCTCGGGGTCCGGAATGAAGAAGTCAGAGGACATCCGACATGGCTCCTGGAGATGGCAACGGGTGGGTTCACCGGATGCGCCGGGGCGGAGCGGAGGACCGCCGCGACCGGGTCGGGGCGGATGCCGGGTCGGCGCACGGCCCCTCAGGGGTGGGTGCGCGGGACGCGGAAGCCTTCGTTCAGTGCGGCGCTCGGGCCGCGCGCCATCGCATGCCGTTGACCTGCCCCGGCTCGTCGCCGATGACGTAGCGGACCCGGCGGCCGTGCACCCGGCGGGCGGGCGCGCGGCAGCCCCGGTGCCAGAACGGCGGAGCGCAGCGCCGGGGCTTCGGGTGGTCGAGCTGCAGGAGCGGAGGCCGGCCGCCGCCGTGCGTCAGGGGTGCGCGCGGGTCACGCACCGGCCGCCCGGCGGGGCGGGTGCCCTGCGGGGTGGGCGGTACGGAGCGCGGGAGCCCCTGGCGCACGGAGACGGTCATGGCGGTGGGTCAGCCCCGTCCGTGCCGGAGCGCGGGGTGGGTGCCGGCGGCGACGAGGTCGGCCACGGCGGCGCGCGGGTCGCGGCCGGTGACGAGCGACTCGCCGACGAGCACGGCGTCCGCGCCGGCGTTGGCGTAGGCGATCAGGTCGTGCGGGCCCCGGACGCCGGATTCGGCGACCTTGACGATGTGGTCGGGGATCTCGGGGGCGACCCGCTCGAAGGTGGAGCGGTCGACCTTGAGGTCCTTGAGGTTGCGGGCGTTGACGCCGATGATGCGGGCGCCGGCGGCGACCGCGCGCTCGGCCTCCTCCTCGTCGTGGGCCTCGACGAGCGGGGTGAGGCCGATGGACTCGGCCCGCTCGATCAGGGAGACGAGGGCCTCCTGGTCGAGGGCGGCGACGATCAGCAGGGCGAGGTCGGCGCCGTAGGCGCGGGCTTCCCACAGCTGGTAGGAGGTGACGATGAAGTCCTTGCGCAGGACCGGGATGTCGACCTTGGCGCGGACGGCTTCCAGGTCCGCGAGCGAGCCGCCGAAGCGGCGCTGCTCGGTGAGGACGGAGATGACCGACGCGCCACCGGCCTCGTAGTCCGCGGCGAGCGCGGCCGGGTCGGCGATGGCGGCCAGGGCGCCCTTGGAGGGGCTGGAGCGCTTGACCTCGCAGATGACGTTGACGCCCTCGCCGCGCAGTGCGGCGACTCCGTCTTTGGCCCGGGGAGCGCGCGCGGCGCGTTCCTTGAGCTCGTCGAGGCTGACGCGCGCCTGCCGCTCCGCAAGGTCCGCACGGACGCCGTCAATGATCTCGTCGAGCACACTCACGCGAGCGGCCCCCTTCCGGAACGAACGAATGATGGAACAGGATCAGCCGTCTCGATGGTATCCGCAGCGGAGCGATGGGTCCGCATCCAGCCGCCCCATGTCCCAGCAGGTGGTCACTCAGGGTGCCAGCGCAGCGCCGAGGGGCAGGTTCCGCACGACGCCGAAGGCCACCAGCACCGCGCCGATCCCCCACCACCAGCGGGGCGGGACGCCCAGCCGCAGGGGCCTGCGGCGCGCGGTCCGTACGAGCCAGAGCGGCCAGAGCGCGGCGAAGAGGACGTAGCCGGTGACGGCGAGGGCGTTGTCGCCGAGGGCTGTGACGAAGTCGCCGTGGGCGAAGGCGTGGGCGCTGCGCAGCCCGCCGCAGCCGGGGCAGAGCAGGCCGGTCAGGCGGAAGAGCGGGCAGAGAGGGTAGTGGCCGGGTTCACCCGGGTCGACCGCGGCGACGTACCCGAAGGCGCCGACGACGACGGCCAGGACTCCGGCCGGCGCCGCGAACCGCCGCACGCCTGCCGGGCGCGGCGGTCGGTGCGGGGCGGCGGGGGCCCCGGCGTCCGGGGGCGGGGTCGCGGCGGGGAGGGGCGAGGCGTCCACCCGCCGATTGTGCCCCCGGTACGCGGAAAGGCGCAGCCCCTCGGGGGGCTGCGCCTCGCGTGTCGCGTCCGGCGGGGCGGGGACCGGTGCCCGCGAGGGCGGGTCCCCTGCTCCCGGGGTCACGTCAGTGGCCGAGCTGGGCCTCACCGGCACGCGCGCGGGCGGCGGCGTACTCCGGGCTCTCCTTCGGCATGCCGAGTCCGGCCATCTTCATCGCCAGGCCCACGAGGGCGCCCACGAGGGTCACGCCGATGCCGGCCCAGAATCCGGCCGGGTTGGCCGCGACCATGAAGACGCCTGCGACGCAGAAGCCGATGAACGAGATGATGACACCGGTCCAGGCGGCCGGGGTGTGTCCGTGGCTGCTGCCCGCCATGAGTTGCTCCTCGTTGGTGTTGCGCGGTGTGCGGTGTGTGCGGTGTGTACCGGGGTTCACGGTGGAAAGGCCCGCACCCCATTGTCCCGTACGCGGAGGCGGGACGTGATCCGGGGGGTCGTCGGTCCCGGTCGTGTCCGGGGCCCTGCGGGTGGCCGGTACTCCTGTCGGAACACGCTTCAGCCCGTGGGGTCCTCGCCCCGGTCCAGGGCCTTCCACAGTTCCTCGGGCCGGTCGGGGTCCCGGGGAGGCGCGGGGGCCTTGCGGGGGCGGGGGGACCCGTCGCGCTCGTAGCGGCCGGACATGGTGGGCCAGCGGCTTCCGAAGCGGAGCGCGAGCACACCGGCGATCAGGATGAACAGCCCGCCGGCGGCGGTGACGAAGGGCCACGCGGTGTGGCTGAGGGCGTCGACGGTGGAGGCGGTGTCGCCGCTGACGGCGGCGGCCTTCTCGTCCAGGGCGGCGCTGTCAGCGGCGCCGGACCAGGCGCTGAGGCCGGCGCCGAGGCCGCTGACGGCCAGCAGTCCGGAGACGACGTAGCGCCCGGTGCCCCGGACGGCGAAGACGGCGACCAGGGCGGCGAGGCCGACGATCGCCAGCGCGGCGGGGACGCCGGTGACGTCCTGTCCGTCGGCGGTCAGCGGGAGGCCGCCGCCGGCGACGGGGGCGTCGCCCCGGGCCCAGGTCTGCCCGGAGGCGAGCAGCACGACGGCGGCCCCGACCGCGCCGAGGAGCAGCCCGAGGGCCAGGCTCCGGCGGCTGCCGGGGGCGTCGGACGCGGTGGTACGGGCACGGGGCTGGGGTACGGGGACGGCGCTCACGCCTTCCACTATCCCCTACCGTCCCCGCGTCCGTCGGGTGGCCCCTGATCGCCGGAGCGGGCCGCAGGTCAGCCGGTGGGCGCCCCGTGGTCGCGGAGCCGGTTGGCCGTGTGGACGGCGCGGAGCACCGCGGCGGCCTTGTTGCGGCACTCGTTGTCCTCCGCCACCGGGTCGGAGTCGGCGACGACGCCCGCTCCGGCCTGGACGTAGGCGGTGCCGTCGCGGAGCAGCGCGGTGCGGATGGCGATGGCGGTGTCGGAGTCGCCCGCGAAGTCGAGGTAGCCGACGCAGCCTCCGTACAGTCCCCTGCGGTTGGGTTCGAGTTCCTCGATGATCTGCATGGCGCGCGGCTTGGGCGCCCCGGAGAGGGTGCCGGCGGGGAAGCAGGCGGTGAGGACGTCGAAGGCGGTGCGGTCCTCGGCGACGCGGCCGGTGACGGTCGAGACGATGTGCATCACGTGGGAGTACTTCTCGACGGACATGAAGTCGACCACTTCCACGCTGCCGGGTTCGCAGACGCGGCCGAGGTCGTTGCGGCCGAGGTCGACGAGCATGAGGTGCTCGGCGCGCTCCTTGGGGTCGGCGAGGAGTTCCTCGGCGAGGGCCTGGTCCTCCTGCGGGGTTGCGCCCCGGTGCCGGGTGCCGGCGATGGGGTGGACCATGGCGCGGCCGTCCTCGACCTTGACCAGGGCCTCGGGGCTGGAGCCGACGACGTCGAACCCGTCGAATCGGAAAAGGTACATGTACGGGGACGGGTTGGTGGCCCGCAGCACCCGGTAGACGTCGAGCGCGCTCGCGGTGCAGGGCGTCTCGAAGCGCTGGGAGGGCACGACCTGGAAGGCCTCACCGGCCCGGATGCGTTCCTTGATGTCCTCGACGGCCTCCTGGTAGGCCGGCCCGCCCCAGAGGGCGGTGTACGGCGGCAGCTCGGAGGGGGGCATGGCTGCGGGGGCGTTCTCGACGGGGCGGCGCAGGTCCCGCTCCATGGCGTCGAGCCGGGTGACGGCGTCGGTGTACGCCTCCTCGACGCCGCTCTCCAGGTCGTTGTGGTTGATCGCGTTGGCGATCAGCAGGACGGTGCCGTCCCAGTGGTCGAGCACGGCGAGGTCGGAGGTGAGCATCATGGTCAGCTCGGGGAGGCCGAGGTCGTCGCCGCCGCGGTCGCCGATGCGTTCCAGGCGGCGCACGACGTCGTAGCCGAGGTAGCCGACCATGCCGCCGGTGAAGGGCGGCAGCCCCTCGGTGCCCGCGAGGTCGCGCGGGGTGTGCAGCGCCTCGGTGGTGGCGCGGAGCGCCTGGAGCGGGTCGCCGTCCAGCGGGACGCCGACGGGCGGGGTGCCGATCCAGTGGGCCTGGCCGTCGCGGGCGGTGAGGGTGGCGTGGCTGCGGACCCCGATGAAGGAGTACCGCGACCAGGTGCGGCCGTTCTCCGCGGATTCCAGCAGGAAGGTGCCGGGGCGTTCGGCGGCGAGCTTCCGGTAGAGCCCGACCGGGGTGTCGCCGTCCGCGAGGAGCCTCCGGACCACGGGGATGACGCGCCGGTCGACGGCCAGCTTGCGGAAGGTGTCGAGATCCATGTCGGCCGGCCTCACTGGGTGTCGGGGGCGAGCAGGACGTCGCGGTCGAAGCAGGTGCGCGCGCCGGTGTGGCAGGCGGCGCCCGTCTGGTCGACCTTGACGAGGACGGTGTCGGCGTCGCAGTCCAGGGCGACGGAGACGACACGCTGGGTGTGGCCGGACGTGTCGCCCTTGACCCAGTACTCCTGACGGCTGCGGGACCAGTAGGTGCAGCGGCCGGTGGTCAGGGTGCGGTGCAGGGCCTCGTCGTCCATCCAGCCGAGCATGAGCACCTCACCGGTGTCGTACTGCTGGGCGATGGCGGGGACGAGTCCGTCCGCGCCGCGCTTGAGGCGCGCGGCAACGCCGGGATCGAGGGTGCCTGCGGGCGGGTTACCGGGCGTGCCGGACGGGGGCGTGCTGCTCATGGGCCCCATTGTGCCGCGAGCACCGGCGCCGGAAGGCGCCCGGTCCACTGGGCGGACCGTGTGCCGCGGTCGTAGGCTGGCTGGCATGTCGACCCATGCGAAGCGCGAACGTCTACTGCTGGCCGACCTGTTGGAGGCCGCTGGCCCCGGGGCGCCGACCCTGTGCGAGGGCTGGCTGACCCGGGATCTGGCCGCTCATGTGGTGGTGCGGGAGCGCCGGGCGGACGCGGCCGCCGGGATCGTGCTGGGCCCGCTGAAGGGCCGTATGGAGCGGGTGCGCCAGGAGTACGCGGAGAAGCCGTACGAGGAGCTGATCCAGCTTCTCCGCACGGGTCCGCCGCGCTTCTCCCCGTTCGGCCTGAAGCAGGTGGACGAGGCGGCCAACACCGTGGAGTTCTACGTGCACGCCGAAGACGTCCGCCGGGCGCAGCCCGACTGGTCCCGGCGGGAGCTGGACCCGGTGTTCGCGGACGTCCTGTGGGCGCGCATGGAGCGGACCGCCCGGATGCTGGGGCACCGTTCGCCGGTGGGGCTGGTGCTGCGCCGCCCGGACGGGCGGACGGCGGTCGCGCGCAAGGGCACGCCGGTGGTCACGGTGACCGGGGAGCCGGGCGAGCTGCTGCTCTTCGCGTTCGGGCGGCAGTCGGCGACGACGGTGGGCCTGGAGGGCGAGGAGGACGCGGTGGAGCGGCTCCAGCTGTCGCAGCTGGGGATGTGAGGAGCGGTCCCCGCGCAGGTCGTCCTCCCCGCGTACGCCGTCCTCTCAGGTCCGGGGCGCGCCGTGGCCGTGCGTGGCGGCGGCCCGCACCTTGTGGCGGGCCGGTCCGGCGGCGTTGACCCGGCGGGTCCGGGCGGGGCGGCGGGAGCCGAGGAAGGCCAGCAGGAAGCCGGCCGGGACGGTGACCAGTCCCGGGGTCTGCAGGGGGAACCAGTGGAAGTCGCGGTCCGGGAAGAGCGCGATCGGGGTGCCGGAGACCGCCGGTGAGAACGCCATCAGCAGCACGATCAGCGGCAGGGTGCCGTAGACGGTCCAGCGCACCCCGCGTGCGGTGAAGCCGCGCCGGAAGAGGGCGTTCAGCAGGACCGGCGGCAGGACGGACGCGGCGGCCGCGAAGGAGAGCGAGAGCAGGACCTGCGGGTTGCGCTCGTGGGTGTACGCGGAGACGAGGACGGCGAGCACGCCGATCGCGAGGACGGCCCAGCGGGCCCGGCGGATCTCCCGGGCGGACGCCCGGCCCTCGCCCTGGGCGCCCGAGTGCGCCCGGAAGTCCCGGGCGACGCTGGAGGCGGCGGCGAGGGTGATGCCGGCCACCGCGGCGAGAGTGGTGGCGAAGGCGGCGCAGGCGACGAGGGCGAACAGCAGGCTCTGCCGGGGACCGGCCGCGCCGGGGTCGAGCGCGCCGGTCACCATCAGCAGGGCGGTGTTGCCGCCGGGATCCCCGGCGCGCAGTACGTCCGCTCCGAGCAGAGCCGAGGCGCCGAGTCCCACGACGACGATCCCGGCGCAGAGGACGGCGACCGGGGCGACGGCCCAGGCCCGCACCCGGCGCGCGGTGCGGGCGTCGCGCAGCGGGTGCAGGCGCATGGTGAGGTGCGGCATGCAGGCGGCCCCCAGGACGAGGGTGACCAGGAACCCTGTCAGGTCCAGCGCCCCGGTGCCGGTGCGGCCGAACTGGGCGCCGGGCGAGGCGTAGTGGGAGCCGGTCCCGCTGCCCTCGCGCGCGGCGTCGAAGAGGGCGAGGGGCGACCAGCCGTACCGGGCGAGGACGAGTCCGGCGAGCAGCGTGACGACGGCCACCACCACGCCCACCTTGAGGATCTGGACGTATCCGGTGCCGCGCATCCCGCCGAAGGCGGAGTAGCCGACCATCAGGACCCCACTGGCGACGGTGCATCCGGTGACCGCCCCGTCCGGCAGCCCGAACATGGCCGCCATCACCTTGCCCGCGGTGGTGAGCTGGACGAGTAGGAGAGGGGCCAGCACGGCCAGGGTCGCGACGCCCATGGCCTTGCGGACCGAGGGGTCCTGGAGTCGTTTCGCGAGGAAGTCGCCGAGCGTGAACACGCCTGCCGCGCGCAGCCGTTCGGAGAGGACGCGCATGACGAGCACCAGCGAGGCGACGGTCGCGAGCGCGAAGGCCACCCCGTCGAACCCGGCGAGCGCCACGGAGCCGGTGGTGGAGAGCAGGGTGGCGGCGGAGATGTAGTCCCCGGCGATGGCGAGTCCCCCGCCGACGGGCCCGAGGGCGGCGCCGCCGCCCGCGTAGAAGTGTTCCGGGTCGTCCTGGTCGGCTGCGGCGAGGCCGCAGAGCAGCAGGGAGAGAGCGACGAACCCGAGGAAGATCACCACTGCGAGGGAACGCGCGTCGGTAAGGGAGGACATGACGGGTACGCCACCAGAGGGGGCAACCCCCGTACAGGGAACTGGCGTTCATGGATGCGCCGGTACAGGGGGCAGGCCCGCACCTTGTGCGCCGGCACATCCGACCCGATCGAACTCGGCTTCCGGAAACACTTGTTGGTGTCAGTTGCCGAGCAACCTCCGGGCCGCCAGTGCCAGGCAGACCTCCACGGCGTCCGCCGGGCGGGTCAGGCAGCGCCCGGAAAGCTGCTCGAACCGTCGCAGCCGGTTCAGCACGGTGTTGCGGTGGCAGTAGAGCCGCGCCCCGGCCCGCTGGGCCGAGCCGTCGGCTTCGAGCCAGGCGGTGAGCGTCTCGATGAGGACGTCCCGGTCGGCCGGGTCGATGTCGTCGAGGGGGCCCAGCACCCGGTGGGCGAGCGCGGTCCCGAGGGCGGGCGAGGAGACGACCAGCGCGGTCGGCAGGTGTTCGTCGAGCAGGACGACGCCACCGGAGGCCGGGCAGGCCAGCAGGGCGGTCTCGGCGAGCCGCCGGGCCTCACCGAGCGCGGCGAGCCCCTCGACGGCGGAGCCGACCCCGACGGCCGTACCGGCCGGGGCGGTCAGGCCGGCGGCGAGTCGGGCCAGTACGCCTCCCGTACCCGTATCGGCACCCCCCTGTGGGGCGCCCGCATCCGTGGCGGCGGATTCCAGTGCCACGACGGCCAGTTCGGCATCGGGGCCGGTGTGCCAGAGCGCGACGACCCCGTCCGGGAGGACCACGGGCGGGGAGGTCGCGGCGTGCGGGGCGCGCTGGGCCGTACGTACGGCGAGGACCGCGTACCGGCCGTCCTCCCGCAGCCCCAGCGCCGTCGCGGCGTCGGGCAGATCGGCGATGCGGGCGGTGCCGTCCAGCAGGGCGGCGGTCATGAGGCGCTGCCGGTTCTCGCGGCGCCAGTCGATGCGCTGTTCCGCCTGCCGGTAGGCGTCGGTGAGGACCCCGCAGTGTTCGTCGACGAAGTTCCACACGTCGGCGGCGACATGGACGAGGAGGCGGACGTCCTCGGGGTCGCGGCGGGCGGTCTCGTCCACGAGCCCCTGCCACACCATCGCGCCGCCGAGGCGGAACGCGTGCAGGACGGCGTCGAGCGGCACGCCCTGCTCGGCCCTGATCTCCCCGATCCAGCGGGTGGTGCGGTGCGCCGCCTCGCGGAACTCGCGGGGCTGGATCAGCGAGCCGACGTTGTGGCGCAGGGAGTGGTGGACCTCCTGCCAGATGTCGGCACGGGTGGACTCGATCGCCGTCCGGTAGCCGGGCTCCTGCTCGTACAACACCTCGACCAGCCGTTCCGTCAGTTCGGGCAGCCCTTCGAGCAGCACCCGGGCCGAGCGGTGCAGCACCTCGATCGCCTCCCGGTCGGCCAGGGAGCGGAATCGCTTGGGCAGCGGTGCTACCGGGGGCGTCGCGTGCAGCGCCCTGATCCGAGGACGTACGACCTGTGGCATGGGGGGCCTCCACCGGGAATCGGCCGGGCCCGTGGGCGCCGGCCCGGGCGCCCGGCCCGGCAGGGGCGCGAGCGCAACCGAACGATCCTGACGCCCGCAGAATGGCATACCGGCCAGTCGGTACCTAGGGGTGTGCGTGGTTCTTATCATCACGGTCCGGCAACCTGCCGGACACATTCGGCCACGAGGCGGGCGGAGCGCGGACGGCCGGACGGGGCGGACGGGTCCGCGCCGGGGAAGAACGGATGGTCGTCGGCTTCCGTACGGGTACGGCCGTCCGGAGCGCCGTGGCTGTCCGGGCCGCCGTGGCTGTCCGGGCCGCCGTGGCCGTCCGGGCCGTCAGCCGTCGGGCCGGGGAGCCGACGAGGGCGGCGACCCGGTGTCGCGTACCCCTCGGAGCTCCGCGCCCGGGGTTCCTGGCGAGAGGCAGGGTTCGCCCGTCTCCGCGAATCGGACCACGGCTGCGCGCAGGAGTTCGAGGAACTCCTGCAGATCGTCCGCGACCCTGTCGAATTCCGACCCGCCCGGGGAGGCCGTCCGCGTCCGGTGGACCGCGCCGCCCCGGTCGGCGACGAACAGACCGCCCCCTCCGTCCGATCCGATCACCACGCCGTGCGGGTCATCGGCCTCCGGCACGAAGACGGCGCCTTCCTCCGAAAGCCGGCGCAGGAGCTCACGCGCCGGGTGGACGAAGTAGCCGTTGCCCACGTCCGGCAGGGCGACCTCGCCGACGGACTCGTAGAAGGTCAGCAGGTCACCGGATGCCAGGGGCTCCCGGGCCACGTCGCGGGCGGCGCGGCGGTCGTCCTCGTCGGCGACGCGAACCCGGTTGTCACCGGGCGCGAAGCCGTGCGTCTCCTCGAAGGTCAGGAGCATCGCGCCCACCACGTCCCCGATCTCCTGACGCCATCGCGCGAGCCAAGCAGTCGAGTAGGGCGGCCGGTCCATGGCCGCATCGTCCCACCCTCGCCGCTGTCAGGACCAACGGTCCATCACCCGGGCCAGTTCGGTACGGGAGCGGACCCCGAGGAGGGCGAAGATGTTGCGCAGATGGTGGTCGACCGTGCGCGGGCTGACCGAGAGCCGCCGGGCTATCTCCCGGTTGGTGGCCCCTTCCGCCACGCAGCGGGCGATCCGCTGCTGCTGGGGGGTGAGCGCGGACGCCGGCCCGGCGTCTGCGGCAGGGGCGTCCACCGCCTCGCCCGCGGCGCGCAGTTCACCGGTGGCCCGGTCCACCCAGGCGCGGGCGGAGCAGCGTTCGAAGCCGACCAGGGCGTCGCGGAGCGGGCCGCGCGCCTCCCGGGTGCGCCGGCGTCTGCGCAGCCACTGGCCGTAGAGGAGTTGGGTGCGGGCGCGCTCGAAGTCGCCGCCGGCCCGGTCGTGATGGGCGAGCGCCTGGGTGTACCGCGCCTCGGCCTCGTCGGCCGGGGCCAGCAGCGCGCGGCAGCGGGCGAGCTGGGCGGGCGCGTGCGGGTCGGTGGTGCGGCTGGTCCAGATGGCGAACTCGCGCACGGCGTCGGCGAGTTCGTCGGCCCACTCGGTATCGTGGCCGGCCAGGACGGCGGCTTCGACGTAGCACGGCAGGGCGAGCATCCGGATGCCGAAGTGGCCGTGGCGGGGTCCGGGGCGCACCAGGGGGGCGAGCCGGGCCGCCGCCTCGCCCGTGCGGCCCGCCGCCAGATCGGCGCGGGCCACCGCCCAGGTGGCCAGGGTGGCGGCCTGGGAGAGCCCGTGCGGTCCTGCCCCGGCCAGCGCGGTGTCCGCGTGGGCCGCGCAGGCCTCGGCGGGCCCCTCCACCGAGGCGGTGAGCGCGAGCACCGCGTGCAGATGGGTGGTGGCGTTGGACTGCCCGGTACGGCGGGCCGCGTGCAGGCCCTCCAGTGCGTGCGCCCGCGCCCTGGCGTGCCGGCCTGCCCTCAGTTCGGCGTAGGCGAGCTGTTCGAGGGCGTGCGCGAGGAGGGCCTCGGGGCCCTTGCTCCGTACGGCGGCGAGCGCGCGGGCCCCGGCCCGGCAGGCGCTCTCCGCCTCGCCGACGACCAGCGCACAGGCGCCCGCCCGGAGCAGCGCCCAGGGGTCCTCGCCGGCTTCGGCGGCGCGCAGGCACTGCGCGAGCAGCTCGTGGCCCTCGGTCATCCGTCCCGCGAACACGGCTCGTACCCCCGCGAGATAGGGCGCGACAGCCGGGTCGTGCGGGCGTTCGGGGATGCGGTTGAGGGCGTCGAGGTAGGCGATGGCGTCCCCGCCCGCCCAGGCGGCCTCGGCCGCGGCGAGCAGCGCGGCGAGGGCGCGCGCCGGGTCGTGGGGCGCGAGGTGGGCAGCGGCGGCGAGCAGCGCCTCGCGGGCGTCGGTGGCCGGTCCGTCCCGCAGGGCGAGCATCCCGCGCGTGAACCGCGTGAGCCCGCCCGCCGGTACGGCCCCGGGCACGGGAGTGCCGGGGGCGGCGGCGACCCGGGTGAGGAGGGCGCGGGCGCGGCCGGTGTCACCCGCGAGGCGGGCGTGCTCGGCGGCCTCGGCGAACCGGGCGGCCCGGTCCGCCTCGTCGGTGGAGAGCAGGGCGGCGCGGGTGAGGGCGGCCGAGCGTTCGGCGTACGGCCGGGGCGCGGTGGCCGCCCACTCCAGCGCGCTCGCGAGGACGGCGTCCGGCGCCGGGGCGGCGCAGGCCCGCTGCACCAGGGCGGGCAGTTGGTGTGCGGATGCCTGGCCGAGGAGCGCGGCAAGGAGTTCGTGGGCGGCCCGCCGGTGCGCGGGCGGGGCGTGCCGCAGCACCGCGCGGCCGAGCAGGGGGTGGCTGAAGTGGACGCGGCTGCCGGTGCGTTCGAGGACTCCGGGGATGCCGCCGGGCCCGAAGAGCACGCGGTCGAGCAGGGTGGCGCCGAGCCCCGCCCGGTTGCCGGCCCGCAGCAGGAGTCCGGCATCGGCTCCGGTGCCCTCCGGCTCGTGCTCCTGGGCGGCGGCGGCCAGCAGCAGGAGGGTCCGGGTCTCGGCGGGGAGGCCGTCGAGCTGGGCGGCATGGGCGTCGAGCACACTCTCGCCGCCGGGCAGCGGGAAGGGCAGCACCGTGCGGCCGGCCAGCTGATCGGGGGTGAGGTGCCCGACGAGCCCGGCGAGCAGCCGCGGGTTGCCCGCCGCCTCCCGCAGCAGCTCGCCGCGGACCCCCGGATCGATGTCGCAGGACTTACCGGTGAAGCTCTCCAGCAGGCAGGCCGCCGCTCGGTCGTCGAGCGGGCCGAGGCGCAGCGCGGGCAGTCCGGCGAAGCTGGTCTCGTCGGCCGACGAGACCAGCACGGCGGCCCGGCTGGCCGCCCCGAGCCGGCGGGCCGCGAAGCCGAGGGCCTCCCGGGACGGGGAGTCCCAGACGTGCGCGTCGTCCACGCAGACCAGCACCGGGCGGTCGGCGCCGGTCTCCCGCAGCAGGGTGAGCAGCGTGTCGGGGGTGATGCCGGAACGCAGCACCCGCTCGGGCGGTACGGAGAGCGGGCCGGGGGCCGATCCGAGCAGGGCGTGCAGCCCGCTGTGCGGGAGGTGGCGCTCGGCGGGGACAGCCGTCACGTGCAGCACGGGGCCGTGGTTGTGGGCGCGGTGCGTTTCGGCCGCCGCGTCCAGCAGGGCGCTGCGGCCGAGGCCGGGCGGCGCGGTCACCACGAGCGCACCGCCGTCGCCCTGCGCGAGACGGCCCAAGAGGGTTTCCACTATGGCGAGTTCACCGCTGCGGCCGTACAGCCGGAGCGGACTGTGCACGGTCGTCGAGGGAGTCACACCCGCACGTTACGTCCGCGTGAACAGGCCCGGAAGACGCGCGTCCGCTCCTTCGGCCCGAACGGCCCGGTGCGGTGCGCCGTCCCAGCACGACGGCCTCCGGACTGTGCGCGCGCACAGATTCCGGCGCGCCCGCCGCCCCCGACCGTACTTTCGTGGCATGACGATCCCACTCCGCACCGAACAGCACACCGCGCTCCGCACCGCGGACGGACTGACCCTGCGGTACTGGTCCTGGTCCCGCGACCCCGATCCGGCTCTGCCTCCGGTGGTGCTGCTGCACGGTTTCGCCGCGCACGCCCGGCTGAACTGGGACGGCCCCGGGGTGGTGGAGGCCCTCCTCGCGGCCGGCCGGCGGGTGTACGCGCTGGACGCCCGGGGCCACGGCACCTCCGACCGGCCGCACGAAGAGGGCTTCTACGGCGAGGAGTCGATGGCGGGCGACGTCCGGCTCCTGGCCGACCGGCTGGGGGCGGACGAGTACCACCTCGCCGGGTACTCGATGGGCGCTGTCGTCGCGCTGCTCACGGCGGCGGCCGACCCCCGGGTCGGGCGGCTGGTGATCGGCGGCGTCGGCGCGGGCGTGGTGGAGGTCGGCGGCCTGGACACCCGGGCGATGCCGCCCGAGCTGGTGTCGGCCGCGCTGACCGCCGACGACCTCTCGACCGTCCCCGAACAGGCCCGCGGCTTCCGGGCGTTGGCCGACGCCACCGGCTCCGACCGGCACGCGCTGGCCGCCCAGATACGCGCGGCGTTCCGGGGACCGGTACCGCTGGACCGGATCGCCGTACCCACGCTCGTACTCGCCGGGGACGCCGACCCGCTGGCGGCCCGCCCCGAGGTGCTGGCCGGCGCGATCCGGGGCGCCCGGGTCACGGTGCTCCCCGGCGACCACCTGACGGTGGTGCGCGAGCCCGGATTCGCCGCCGCGATCACGGAGTTCCTCGCGGCGGGGTGAGGGGCGGGGCTCCCCGGCGAAAGCCCGCGCTCGCGTGTGGCAGAGTGGGCCGGCTGCCGCAGGGGACATCACGCCGGCCCGGACCGGGCGGGGCGGAACGGAGGACGACCGGCGGCGCACCGGCCACCCTCTGCCCCGCCCTTTCCAGGAGTACGTCATGAACGCCAAGCGCCACCGCCTGCTGCTCGCCGCCGTCACCCCCATGCTCGCCCCCGGGGAGCAGGTCGAGGCGGCGTCCATAGTGAACCTGAGAACCGTCTCCGTACGCAGGACGGCCGCCTTCGCCGTGGCCTCGGCGGTCCTCAGCGCGGGCGCGATGAGCGTGATCCCCGTGCCGGTGCCGATGTATCTGGTCATGACCGACCGCCACTTCTTCGTCTTCCGGGCCAACCCGAACATCGCCCGGACCGGGGAGCACCTGATGACGTTCGCGCGGGCGGGCCTGGTCCGCACCGAGATCAAGGAGCGCCTGCTCAACTCGTCCTTCGTCGTCTCCTCGCCCGAGGACGTACAGGGGCTGCGGATCGTCTTCCCGCTGGTCGGCCGCAAGGACCGCAACACGATGGCCGCCGCCCTCCCGGTGGCGGGCTGAGCCACGGGCGGCCGCACACGGGAAGCCGGACCGCCGTGTCGGGCGGTCCGGCTCCGGTTCGTACGGCGGGTTACGAGGTGTGCGGGCAGGTGCCCCGGTACTCGGCGATGGTCAGGCTCGCCGAGGGGAGCGGGCAGAGGAACTGCTCGTAGCGGGTGTCGTTGTCGATGAAGCGCTTCAGCCACGAGACGCTGTACTTCGCGATCGTCGTGTTCGACGAGTTCGGGGTGAAGTGGGTGGCCCCGCGTAGCTCCAGGTACGCCTTGTCCAGTGTGCCGGGCAGCGAGTTGTAGAACGGCTCGGAGTGGGTGAGCACCGGGGCGACGGTGTCGCCGTCCGCGCCGATCACCAGGGTGGGCGTGCGGACCTCGGGCCAGGTGGTGTCGGTGTTCCAGCCGGTCAGCGGGATCGCCGCCTTGAGCGAGGTGCGGCTCTTCGCCGCTTCCAGCGTGCCGCCGCCGCCCATGGAGTGGCCCATCACGCCGAGGCGTGAGGAGTCGATCCGGGTGCGGACCGAGCTGCTCTGCGTGAGGTAGTCCAGCGCGGCGAGGAGCTGTCGGCCCCGGCTGTCGGGCTGGTCGAGCGTGGTGTTGGTGTCGATCGTGAAGACCACGAAGCCCTGCGAGGCGAGGCGCGGGCCGAGCCACGCGATGCTCGACTGGTAGGCGGTGAATCCGGGCGCGATGACGACCGCCCCGAAGGTGCCGTCCGCCGTGGACGTCGGGTAGTAGATCGTGCCGCCGCCGAAGCCGGTGACGCCGAGCGAGGAGACGGAGGTCTGCGAGGTGGCGTACGAGCCGCGCAGCGCCTCGATGCTGGAGGTGGTGGGGGCGGGGCCGCGCTCGTAGGGGTTGGTGGCGGCCTGCGCCCCGGCGGGGCTGAACGCGGTGAGCAGGCCGGCGGTGACCGCCGCCGCGGCGAACAGGCCCTTGACGGCCCGGAGTCGGCTCGTGCGGGTCCGTCGGTGCGGAGCGGTGTCGCCGGAGGTGAGGAGCTGCTGCACGGGGGATCCTCTCGGTGGGGGGGGGCACCCCGCCGGGCGTCTCCCGGTGGCCGTCGTCCGAGGCTCCGGGGTGCTCCGCGTGGTACCGCCACGTCGTTCGCTGGCGTTGGCCACTCTGGCGATGCTCCCCGGCGTCACGCATCGGCGATATCGCCGGTCTCCGCGCACACCCGCCCGTGCTCGTGCACGCCGGAGGGGCGGGCGGGGAACGTGCGTTCCC
>NZ_JBHWZJ010000137.1:0-17438 GCF_042728415.1 Streptomyces sp. NPDC060198
CCTTCTCGTTGCCCGTCGGACCGCCTACGGCCGCCGGGCCGAGGTGACCCGGTAGACGTCGTAGACGCCCTCCACGCCGCGTACGGCCTTCAGGACGTGGCCCAGGTGCTTGGGGTCGCCCATCTCGAAGGTGAACCGGGAGGTCGCCACCCGGTCGCGGGAGGTCTGCACGGCCGCCGACAGGATGTTGACGTGCTGGTCGGACAGGACGCGGGTGACGTCCGAGAGGAGCCGCGAGCGGTCCAGCGCCTCGACCTGGATGGCGACCAGGAAGACGGAGGACTGGGTCGGCGCCCACTCGACTTCCAGGATGCGCTCGGGTTGCTGCGACAGGGAGTCCACGTTCACGCAGTCCGCGCGGTGCACCGAGACACCGCTGCCCCGGGTGACGAACCCGATGATGGGATCGCCGGGTACGGGGGTGCAGCAGCGGGCCAGCTTGACCCAGACGTCGTCCACACCCTTGACGACGACCCCGGGGTCGTTGTTCGCCCGTCGCTTGCTGCGGCCGCGCGAGGGCGGGGCGCTCTCGGCGAGGTCCTCGTTGGCGGCGTCCTCGCCGCCCAGTGCCTGCACCAGCTTCTGCACGACTCCGGCGGCGGTGACATGGCCCTCGCCGATCGCGGCGTACAGCGACGAGATGTCCGGGTAGCGCATCTCGTGCGCGAGGGTGACCAGGGAGTCGCCGGTCAGGATGCGCTGGATCGGCAGGTTCTGCTTGCGCATCGCGCGGGCGATGGAGTCCTTGCCCTGCTCGATGGCCTCGTCGCGGCGTTCCTTGGAGAACCAGGCGCGGATCTTGTTCCTGGCGCGGGGCGACTTGACGAAGCCGAGCCAGTCCCGGGAAGGTCCGGCACCGGCCGCCTTGGAGGTGAAGATCTCCACCAGGTCGCCGTTGTCGAGCGTCGATTCGAGCGGTACGAGCCGCCCGTTGACCCGTGCTCCTATCGTGCGGTAGCCGACCTCGGTGTGGACGGCGAAGGCGAAGTCGACCGGGGTCGCACCGGCCGGCAGCGCTATCACGTCGCCCTTGGGCGTGAAGACGAAGACCTCGTTGCGCGAGAGATCGAAGCGCAGCGACTCCAGGAACTCGCTCGGGTCCTCGGTCTCCTTCTGCCAGTCGAGGAGCTGGCGCAGCCACGCCATGTCGTTGACCGTGTCCTGGCTCCGCCCGCCGCTGGTGCTCTTGGGCACGTCGGTGCGGACCTTGGACGCCCCGGCGACGGCCTCCTGCTTGTACTTCCAGTGCGCGGCGATGCCGTACTCGGCGCGGCGGTGCATGTCGAACGTACGGATCTGGAGCTCGACGGGCTTGCCGCTGGGGCCGATGACCGTCGTGTGCAACGACTGGTACATGTTGAACTTGGGCATCGCGATGTAGTCCTTGAACCGGCCGGGGACCGGGTTCCATCGCGCGTGCACGGTGCCGAGCGCCGCGTAGCAGTCGCGGACGGTGTCCACGAGGACACGGATGCCCACCAGGTCGTAGATCTCGGCGAAGTCGCGGCCTCGCACGATCATCTTCTGGTAGACGCTGTAGTAGTGCTTCGGCCGCCCGGTGACGGTGGCCTTGATGCGCGCGGCCCGCAGGTCGGACTGGACCTCGTCGGTCACTATCGCGAGGTACTCGTCGCGTTTGGGCGCACGCTCGGCGACCAGGCGGACGATCTCGTCGTACATCTTGGGGTAGAGGATCGCGAAGGCGAGGTCCTCCAGTTCCCACTTGATGGTGTTCATGCCCAGGCGGTGGGCGAGCGGAGCGTAGATCTCCAGCGTCTCGCGGGCCTTCTTCTCCTGCTTCTCCCGCTTGAGGTACCGCATGGTGCGCATGTTGTGCAGCCGGTCGGCGAGCTTGATGACGAGGACACGGGGGTCCTTGGCCATCGCGACGACCATCTTGCGGACGGTCTCGGCCTGGGCGGCCTCGCCGAACTTCACCTTGTCCAGCTTGGTCACGCCGTCGACGAGCAGCGCGACCTGGTCGCCGAAGTCACGGCGCAGGGTGTCCAGGCCGTACTCGGTGTCCTCGACGGTGTCGTGCAGCAGGCCCGCCATCAGGGTGGCCGGATCCATGCCCAGCTCGGCGAGGATCGTGGTGACCGCGAGCGGGTGCGTGATGTACGGGTCGCCGCTCTTGCGCTTCTGTCCCCGGTGCCAGCGCTCGGCGACCTGGTAGGCCCGCTCGATCTGCCGGAGCGTGGCCGTCTCGATCTTGGGGTCGTTCTGGCGCACGGTGCGCAGCAGCGGTTCCAGGACCGGGTTGTACGGGCTGGAACGCTGTACGCCCAGTCGGGCGAGGCGGGCCCTGACCCGGTTGGAGGAGCCGCCGGTGCGGGCGGGCTGCCCGGCGGGGGTGGCCGGTTTGACGGGCCTGGCCGGATTCTTCGAGGCGGGCGGCGCCGGAAGGGCGGGAGCGGGCCGTTTCTCGGGCCCGGTGGCGTCCGGTGCGGCGGGCCGCTTCTCCGGACTTCCGGGGGTCTCCCCCGTCGGGGTGGCGGGAGAGGGCGCGGCGGACTCCGCCGCGGGCTTCTCCGGCTGCGGCGCTCCGGCTGCGTTGGCCTCGTCTGGCAAGGGCACTCCTCGTGCGTATCCGGACTACCCGGAAGGCCATCGTATCGAGCCACCGAGGGCTCCTCGTCCGGGGACCGTGGAAGCTCTGACAACGCGTGTGGGCACCCGGTTGTTCCCCGGGTGCCCACACGTGGTCGTACCAACCGCTCGAACGGTGATCAGACGGTGATCAGTGCCTCCAGCGGGGCCCCCTGGAGGGCGGGCTCCAGACGGCTGCGGCCGTCGAGGAAGCCGAGCTCCATGAGGACCGCGACGCCCGCGACCTTCGCACCGGCCCGCCGGACGAGCTCCAGCGAGGCTTCGGCGGTGCCGCCGGTGGCGAGGACGTCGTCGATGACCATGATCCGGTCGTCGGCGGTGATGTCCTCGGCGTGCACCTCGATCTCGGCGGTGCCGTACTCCAGGTCGTAGGCCTGGCGGAGCGTAGCTCCGGGCAGCTTTCCGGCCTTGCGCACGGGGATGAAGCCGAGTCCGGCCCGGACGGCGACGGGTGCGGCGAGGATGAAGCCGCGCGCCTCCAGTCCGACGACCCGGGTGGCACCGTGCTTGACGCACAGCTCCGCGAGGACGTCGGTCAGCGCCGAGAAGGCGACCGGGTCCGCGAGCAGCGGGGTGATGTCCTTGAAGAGGACGCCCGGCTTGGGGTAGTCGGGTACGTCACGGATGCGGCTGAGCAGCAGCTCCCGGACGGATTCGGCGCTGGTCATCGGCGCTTCCCCCGACCGGGGCCGGTGCTGCCACCGGGCTCGCGACGCTGGCCGATCACCGATGCCGAGGAGCCGGCTCCGGCACCCGCGTACCCGTTGTCCTGCTGCTCGTCGTCCTCCTCCTCGGACTCGCCCTTGGCCTCGGCCGCGGCGCGCTTGGCGAGAATGCGCTTGGTGAGCGCCTTCATCTGCGGCTCGCGCTCCTTGAGGTCGGAGACGAGCGGCGTGGCGATGAAGATCGAGGAGTACGCGCCGGCCGCGAGGCCGACGAACAGAGACAGCGAGATGTCGTTCAGCATGCCGGCGCCGAGGACGCCGCCGCCGATGAAGAGCAGACCGGCGACGGGGAGGAGCGCGACCACGGTGGTGTTGATGGAACGCACCAGTGTGCCGTTGATCGACTTGTTGGCGATCTCGCTGTACGTGTACCGGGTTTGCTTGGTGATCCCCTTCTGGCCCTCCTTGAGGGAGTCGAAGACGACGACCGTGTCGTAGAGGGAGTAACCGAGGATGGTGAGCAGACCGATCACGGTGCCCGGGGTGACCTCGAAGCCGACCAGGGCGTAGACACCGACCGTGATGGTGATGTCGTGGATCAGCGCCACGAGGGCGGCGACCGCCATGCGCCACTCGAAGGCGATGGCGAGGTAGACCACCACGAGGACCATGAAGATCCCCAGGCCGGTCCACGCCTTGTTGGCGATCTGCTCGCCCCAGCTCGGGCCGACCAGGTCGGCGTTGATCTTAGACGCCGGGACGCCGAGGTCCTTCGAGAGCTGGGTCTTGATGCCGTCGGCCTTGGCGGTGTCGACCTCGGTGATCTGGATGCGCAGACCGCCGTTGCCGAGCTCCTGCACGATCGCCTCGTGGCCGGAGGCCGCCACGGCCGCCTCCTGGGCCTGCGAGGTGGAGATCTTGGCCTTGGTGTCGGTCGTGAAGACCGCACCGCCCTTGAACTCGATGCCCATGTTCAGGCCGCCGACCGCCAGGCCGAGGATGGCCGTGATGGTGATCAGGATCGAGACGCCGTACCAGATCTTGCGCTTACCGATGAAGTCGTAGCCGAGCTCGCCTCGGTAGAGCCGGGCGCCGATGTTGCCGAGTCGCGACATCTCACGCCTCCTTCGGGTCGGTGGAGGAGTTGACGCGGCGCGAGCGGCGCAGCGGCGGCTTGGCGCCGAGCCGCTTCGGGTCCAGCCCGGACCAGGGGTGGCCGCTGGAGAAGAACTTCGTCCGGCCCATCAGCGTCATGACCGGCTTGGTGAAGAAGAACACCACGACGACGTCGAGCACGGTGGTGAGGCCGAGCGTGAACGCGAAGCCCTGGACCTTGCCGACGGTGACCACGAAGAGCACGGCGGCGGCGAGGAACGACACGAAGTCGGAGACCAGGATGGTGCGCCGGGCACGCGGCCAGGCACGCTCGATGGCCGGCCGGAGGGTGCGGCCCTCGCGGATCTCGTCTCTCACTCGTTCGAAGTACACGATGAACGAGTCGGCGGTGATACCGATGGCCACGATGGCACCGCAGACCGCCGGCAGGTTCAGCGCGAAGCCGATGGCCGGGCCGAGCAGGGCCATGATCGTGTACGTGAGGATGCCGGAGGCCAGGAGGCTCAGCAGGGCGATGCTCGCCAGGCCGCGGTAGTAAGCGACCAGGTAGATGACGACCAGCGCCAGACCGATGGCACCGGCGATGAGGCCGGCCTGGAGCTGCTCTCCACCGAGGGCGGCGGTCACCGTGGTGACGCTCGCCTCCTTGAAGGTCAGCGGCAGGGCACCGTAGGACAGGATGTTGCCGAGGTCCTGGGCCGACTGCTGGGTGAAGTTGCCCGAGATCTGGGCGTTGGCGCTGAGCGCGCTGGCGACCGAGGGCGCGGAGACCACTTCGCCGTCGAGGACGATGGCGAACTGGTTCATCGGCGAGGTCTGCTGCGCCAGCGTCGAGGTGATCTTGTTGAACTTCTTCGCGCCCTTGGAGTTGAACTCCATCGTCACGATCCACTCACCGGTGGACTGGTCGATGGCGCCCTGGGCGTTGTCCACGTCGCTGCCGGAGACCTCGGCCGGGCCGAGGACGTACTTCTCGTAGCTGCCCGGGGTGTTGGAGCCGCAGGCGACGATGGTGTCGGTGGCCTTGGCGTCCTGGCCGGCCTCGGCGCGCTGCTTCGGGTCGGAGCAGTCGAGCGCGGCGAACTCGGCCTGGAGCTTGGCGGTGGCCGGGTCGACGGAGGCGCTCGGCGAGGCGTCGGCCGCGGCGGCGTCGTCCGTGGCGGCGGTGTCACCGGTCGCGGAAGCCGTGGCGCTCGGGGTGGGGTCGTCCTTGGTCAGCGCCGAGGTGACGGCGCGGCCCTGGGTGGTGGCGCTCGCCGAGGGCGTGGCCGAGGAGTCGGCCTTGTCGCCGTCCGTGGCCGTCTCGCCGTCGGTGGCCTTCGCGGAGGCGGAAGCCGACGCGGAGGGGGTCGCCGAGGCGCTGCCGGAGGGAGTGGCGGTGGCCGAAGGGGTGGCGTCGGAGCCACTGGCCTCGACGGTCAGAACGGGCCGGAAGTAGAGCTGGGCGGTCGTACCGACCTGCTCACGGGCCTGTTCTGAGTTGGTCCCCTTCGGGATGTTCACGATGATGTTGCTGGAGCCCTGGGTCTGAACCTCGGCCTCGGACACACCGAGACCGTTGACACGGCGCTCGATGATGTTGACCGCCGTGTTCATGTTGGTCTCGTTGACCGCGTCCGGCTTGCCGGGCTGGCTCTTCGCCTGGAGCGTGATCGACGTACCACCGGCCAGGTCGATGCCCAGTCTCGGAGTGGTGTGGCCGGACAGGAACATCCCGCCAGCGAGCGCGACCATGACGATCAGGATGAGAGCCAGGGAACGCCCCGGCCTTCCCTGACCGCCACCGGCCGGCCCTCGGCCCTTCTTCGGTGCTGCCACCTTTTCGTTTCTCCCTGTCCAACCGCTCCGCGCCGGGTACGCGCCCGAGCGGCCACGAAGTGTTGTGGGGACCCGCCCCCGCAGAAGACCGAACGGTCCGGGGAGACCGCTCGCCGGGTCGGCGGGCGGTGTCCCGGTGTCGTACGACTACTTCGCGCCGGTGTCGCCGTCGTCCTTGGCGTCCTTGGCCTCGATGTCCTTCGCCGGGGTCTGATCGGCGTCGGACTCGTCGGCGACCGTGAACTTCTTGTCCAGGTCGATCTTCTCGTCACCGGCGGCGTGGCCGTCGGTCAGCGAGGAGGCGTCGTCCGGAACGACCGGGGAGTCGGGCTCGTCGGTGTCGCCGTGCACGATGCGGTTGTACTCCGCGTCGTCCAGGACGGCACCGATGGCGTTCTTCGCGTAGATCGCGTGGACACCGGGAGCGACCTCCAGGAGGACGGTGTCCTCCTGGACCTCCTTGACCGTGGCGTACATGCCACCGATCGTGCGCACGCCGGTGCCCGGCTGCATCTCGTTACGCATCTGGACCGCAGCCTCCTGCTTCTTCTTTTGGGACCGGGTCATCATGAACATGAGGCCGAAGATCAGGATCACGGGGAGAAGAAGTTGGAGACTCACAGGACGCATTTCCTTCGCACGACCGCGCTGAAACAGCGGCCTGTATCTACGGGGGTGGGTACACCGACCTTTAAGGGCGGCATCGGCGGAGTCTAAGCGAGTCCGCATCGATGGAACAACGCCCAGCATCGCACCCCGGTTCCGCAAATGGTCAAGCTGTGACGCATCACGCCCCGAACAGGCCTGCTTGTCCCTTTACGCCGTGCTGCGGCGCGACCAGCCCCAGATGGGCCCAGGCGGCCGGGGTGGCCACCCTTCCGCGCGGTGTCCTCGCCAGCAGTCCCTCGCGTACGAGGAAGGGCTCGGCGACCTCCTCGACCGTCTCGCGCTCCTCCCCCACCGCGACGGCGAGGGTGGAGAGGCCGACCGGACCACCCGCGAAGAGCTTCAGCAGGGCGCCGAGAACGGCCCGGTCGAGCCGGTCGAGCCCGCGGGCGTCCACTTCGTACACCTTGAGGGCCGCGGCGGCGATCTCCCGGTCGATCGCGCCGTCCGCCTTGACCTGGGCGTAGTCGCGGACCCGGCGCAGCAGGCGGTTGGCGATGCGGGGGGTGCCGCGGGAGCGGCCGGCGATCTCGGCGGCGCCCGCCGTGTCGATGGCCACGTCGAGGAGTCCGGCGGAGCGGTGGATGACGCGCTCCAGCTCGGCGGGGGCGTAGAACTCCATGTGGCCGGTGAAGCCGAACCGGTCCCTCAGCGGGGGCGGCAGCAAGCCGGCCCGGGTGGTCGCGCCGACCAGGGTGAAGGGCGGGAGTTCCAGGGGGATGGCGGTGGCGCCGGGGCCCTTGCCGACGATGACGTCGACGCGGAAGTCCTCCATCGCCATGTAGAGCATTTCCTCGGCCGGCCGGGACATGCGGTGGATCTCGTCCAGGAAGAGGACCTCGCCCTCCTGGAGGGAGGAGAGGATCGCGGCGAGGTCGCCCGCGTGCTGGATGGCGGGCCCGGAGGTGATCCGGATGGGCGCGTTCATCTCCGCGGCGATGATCATCGAAAGAGTGGTCTTGCCGAGGCCCGGTGCCCCCGAAAGAAGCACGTGGTCGGCGGTGGCGCCCCGGGCGCGTGCGGCCTTGAGGACGAGGTCGAGCTGCTCGCGGACCTTCTCCTGGCCCACGAACTCGTCGAGGTCCTTGGGGCGCAGCGCGGCTTCGACCGCGGTGTCCTCGCCGTCCGCGACGCCGGTGACCAGCCGGTCGTCGTACGCCGCGGCGGCGTCCGCGGCCCGCTCGTCGGTGTCGGGTCCGGTCTCGTCCCAGTTCATACGGTCAGTCCTGCCTCGGGGTTCGGCGCCGGTCAGCGGGTGCGGTTGAGGGTCTGGAGGGCGGCGCGCAGCAGCTGCGGCACGGGGGGCCGGACACCCTCCGTGAGGGCCGCCTCGGCCTGCGGGGCGACGGCGGACACCGCTTCCTCGGCCTCCCTGGCGGCGTAACCGAGACCGATCAGCGCGGCCTGGAGCTGCTCGCGCCAGTCGGGGACCGGGGCGGCGCCGGGCGTCTGCCGGCCGATGTGGGCGCCCAGCGGGGCTCCGAGCCGGTCCTTGAGCTCCAGCAGGAGCTTCTGGGCGCCCTTCTTGCCGATGCCGGAGACGGCCATCAGGGCCTTCTCGTCGCCGGTGGAGACGGCCTGGCGCAGGGCGTCCGGGCTGTGGGTGGCGAGCATGGCCTGGGCGAGCCGGGGGCCGACGCCGCTGGCGGTCTGGAGCAGCTCGAAGACCTGACGCTCGTCGTCGTCGGCGAAGCCGTAGAGCGTGAGGGAGTCCTCACGCACGACGAGGGAGGTGGCGAGCCTGGCCTGCTGGCCGATCCGGAGATCGGCGAGGGTGCGCGGGGCGCACTGGACGGCCATGCCGATGCCGCCCACCTCGATGACGGCCGCGGCCGGGGAGAGGGCGGCCACCGGGCCGGAGAGGAAGGCGATCATGCGGTGCGGCCTTTCAGCGTGCGATGGGCGGCGACGGCCTGCTGGAGCCGGTTCTGCGCGGGGGCCCGCCAGATGTGGCAGATCGCGAGCGCGAGGGCGTCGGCGGCGTCGGCGGGCTTGGGCGGGGCGTCGAGCCGGAGCAGCCGGGTGACCATGGCGCCGACCTGCGCCTTGTCGGCGCGCCCGGAACCGGTCACGGCGGCCTTCACCTCGCTGGGGGTGTGCAGGGCGACAGGGATGCCGCGTCGGGCGGCGCAGAGCATGGCGACCGCGCTGGCCTGGGCGGTACCCATGACCGTGCGGACGTTGTGCTGGCTGAACACGCGCTCCACGGCGACGAAGCCGGGACGGTGTTCGTCGAGCCACTGCTCGATGCCGCGCTCGATCGCGACCAGGCGGTCGCCGAGCTCGGCCTCGGGCGGGGTACGCACCACGCCGACCCCGATCATGGTCAGCGGGCGGCCCGCGACGCCGTCGACGACGCCGACACCGCACCGGGTCAGCCCCGGGTCCACGCCGAGTACGCGCACGGAGCGCCCCCTGTCCTCACCGCTCGGTCAATTGTTCTGGCAGGTTAGCGGGCGACTCCGACAACGCGACGGGCCGACGGGGGTGTGTCCCCGTCGGCCCGTGCTGCGTACAGCCGCCAGATCGCCAGGATCAGGCGGCGTCGAGCTTCTCCATGACCTCGTCCGAGACGTCGAAGTTGGCGAAGACGTTCTGCACGTCGTCGCTGTCCTCCAGCGCGTCGATGAGCTTGAAGATCTTGCGCGCGCCCTCTTCGTCGAGCTCGACCTGCATGGTGGGCAGGAAGTTGGCGTCGGCGGAGTCGTAGTCGATGCCCGCCTCCTGGAGCGCGGTGCGGACCGCGACCATGTCGGTGGCCTCGCTGACGACCTCGAAGGTGTCGCCGAGGTCGTTGACCTCTTCGGCGCCCGCGTCGAGCACGGCGCCCAGCACGTCGTCCTCGGTCAGCTCGCCCTTGGGCAGGTTGATGACGCCCTTGCGGTTGAACAGGTACGAGACGGAGCCCGGGTCGGCCATCGAGCCGCCGTTGCGGGTCATCGCCACGCGCACGTCGGAGGCGGCACGGTTGCGGTTGTCGGTGAGGCACTCGATGAGCACCGCGACACCGTTGGGGCCGTAGCCCTCGTACATGATCGTCTCGTAGTCGGCGCCGCCCGCTTCGAGACCGCCGCCGCGCTTGACCGCGGAGTCGATGTTCTTGTTCGGGACGGAGCTCTTCTTCGCCTTCTGGATGGCGTCGACGAGCGTCGGGTTGCCGTCGGGGTCCACGCCGCCGGAGCGGGCCGCGACCTCGATGTTCTTGATCAGCTTCGCGAAGAGCTTGCCGCGCTTGGCGTCAACCACGGCCTTCTTGTGCTTCGTCGTAGCCCATTTAGAGTGGCCGGACATCTGCCTTCTCCTTCGCGTCACCAAAATCGATCCGAACCCGAGAGATCCTACCGGGATCGTTCAGAGCACCGCGCGCACCATCTCGACGAAGAACGCGTGGACACGGTGGTCGCCGGTCAGTTCCGGGTGGAACGAGGTCGCCAGGGCGTTCTTCTGGCGTACGGCGACCACGTGGCCGCGGTGTTCGGCCAGTACCTCGACCGAGGCGCCCACCGATTCCACCCAAGGGGCCCGGATGAATACCCCCTCCACCGGTCCGCCCTTTTCTTCCTCGATGCCCCGTACGGTGACGGAGGCCTCGAAGGACTCGTTCTGGCGGCCGAAGGCGTTGCGGCGCACGATCATGTCGATCCCGCCGACGGTCTCCTGGCCCGAGCGGGGGTCCAGGATCTTGTCGGCGAGCATGATCATGCCCGCGCAGGTGCCGTAGACCGGCATGCCCGCCCGGACCCGCTCGCGCAGCGGCTCCATCATGCCGAAGAGCACCGCGAGTTTGGACATGGTGGTGGATTCGCCGCCCGGGATGACGAGACCGTCGACCCCGGCGAGCTCCTCGGGGCGCCGGACCGGCCTGGCCAGGGCGTCCGCCGAGGCCAGGGCGATCAGGTGTTCGCGTACGTCGCCCTGGAGGGCCAGTACCCCGATCACGGGGGTGTCGGTCATCGGGGGTTACCAGCCGCGGTTGGCGTAGCGCTCGGCCTCGGGCAGCGTGTCGCAGTTGATGCCGACCATGGCCTCGCCGAGGTTGCGCGAGGCGTCCGCGATGACCTTCGGGTCGTCGTAGAAGGTGGTGGCCTTCACGATGGCGGCGGCGCGCTTGGCGGGGTCGCCCGACTTGAAGATGCCGGAGCCGACGAAGACGCCCTCGGCGCCGAGCTGGCGCATGAGCGCGGCGTCCGCGGGGGTGGCGACACCGCCGGCGGAGAACAGCACCACGGGGAGCTTGCCCAGCTCGGCGACCTCCTTGACCAGCTCGTACGGGGCGCGCAGCTCCTTGGCGGCGGCGTACAGCTCGTTGTTGTCGTAGCCGCGCAGCCGGGCGATCTCGTTCTTGATCTGGCGCAGGTGGCGGACCGCCTCCACGACGTTGCCGGTGCCGGCCTCGCCCTTGGAGCGGATCATCGCGGCGCCCTCGGCGATACGGCGCAGGGCCTCGCCCAGGTTGGTGGCGCCACAGACGAACGGGGTGGTGAAGGCGAACTTGTCGCTGTGGTTGACCTCGTCGGCCGGGGTGAGGACCTCGGACTCGTCGATGTAGTCGACGCCGAGGGACTGGAGGACCTGGGCCTCCACGAAGTGCCCGATGCGGGACTTGGCCATGACGGGGATGGAGACGGCCCCGATGATCTCCTCGATCATGTTCGGGTCGGACATCCGGGCCACGCCGCCGTCCTTGCGGATGTCGGCCGGCACCCGCTCCAGGGCCATCACGGCCACCGCGCCCGCGTCCTCGGCGATCTTCGCCTGCTCGGCGTCGACGACGTCCATGATCACGCCGCCCTTGAGCTGCTCGGCCATGCCGCGCTTGACGCGGGCGGTGCCGGTGGCGGCGGAACCGGCGGACACTGCGGACTGCGGGGTGCTGGGAAGCGTGGACACGGGACCTCACTCGGTGAAAGGACTGGTTTCCTGCACCGCCGAGCAAACGCCCCCGGACCAGTCCACAGCAAGGGCCAATGGGGAGGCGGTGGATCGTTTTGGCCCCTCCCCCCTGGCCCGCCGCCCCCTGGCCTCCCGGCCCGGGCCCGTCTCAGGTGCCCGGGCGGTCGGCGAGCGCGGCCGGCGGGGTGTCGTCCATCTCGAAGGCGAGCGGGAAGGGGGCGTGCCCGGCCAGCCGGAACCAGCGCACCGTGCGGTGGGTGCGCAGGGCTCGTGCTGCGCGCACCGCGTCGTTGTGGAACCGCCTGGCCATCGGTACCCGGCGTACGGCGGCGGCGAGTTCGTCCGCCGCCTCCTCACCGCCGCGGGCCTCCCGTACGGCTTCCACCTGGACGCTCTCGCCGAAGACCGCGCGCAGGGCGGTGCTCAGCTCGCTCTCCGCGACCTCGCGGTGGTCCTCCTCGGCCTGGCGGGAGGCGTGCGCGGCCTCGTACAGGACGAGGGAGGCGGCGGGGTCCAGCAGGCCTGAGGTGGCCAGTTCCTGGGTGACCGAGGCACGGCGCAGCAACTGCGCGTCCAGGGCGGCACGGGCGGCGTCGATCCGCGCGTGCAGCCGGTCCAGGCGTCCGGCGGTCCAGCTGAGGTACAGGCCGATCGCGACGAGTGCGACGACGGTCCAGATCAAGGTTGCGGTCACGGGCGCAAAGGCTACCGCCGCCCGGCGCCCGCTCCGACCGGCCGGCGGTCCGGGGCCGGGCGCTCCCGCGGCGGTACCGTACGGCGCTCCCGGCCCGGCACCGGACCGGGCGGGGCCCCGGCGGTCAGTCCCCGGCCGGTCCGAACGGCTGGGCAGCGTCGCGGTCCCTGGGCTGCGCGGCGTCCCGGTCCCGGACGAGCCCGAATCGGGCCCGCAGGCCGGTCGCGCGCTCGTCGGCCGCCACCGAGGCGGCGCCGTCCGCGACCGTCTCGTACACCGCGAGGATGTCGGCGCCGACCGTCGACCAGTCGAAGCGCCGTACGTGCGCGCTCCCCCGCTCGCTGAGCTCCGCCCTGCGCTCCGGATCGCCCAGCAGCCGGATCGCCGCGTCCGCCAGCGCCCCCGCGTCCTCGTTGGCGAAGAGCTCCCCGGCCGCGCCCTGGTCCAGTACCTGGGCGAACGCGTCGAGGTCGCTGGCGAGCACCGCGGCACCCGCCGAAAGGGCCTCCACCAGGATGATCCCGAAGCTCTCACCGCCGGTGTTGGGGGCGATGTACACGTCGACGCTGGCCAGCAGCCGGGCCTTGTCCTCGTCGCTGACCATGCCGAGGAACTCGACGCGGGAGCGCAGCTCCTCGGGGAGCGAGGCGACGGCCTCCTCCTCGTCGCCCCGGCCGGCCACCAGCAGTCGTGTGTCCGGACGGGCGGCGAGGATCGCCGGCAGGGCCTTCATCAGGACCGGGAGCCCCTTGCGCGGCTCGTCGATGCGGCCGACGAAGCCGAGGGTGGAGCCCTGCCACTCCGGCTTCGGCTCCACGTCGGCGAAGAACCCGACGTCGACACCGTTGGGGATGACCACGGCGTCGCCGCCGAGGTGTTCGACCAAGGTCCGGCGGGCGTACTCGCTCACCGCGATGCGGGCGCTGATCTTCTCCAGGGCGGGCTGGAGGATCGGGTACGCGGCGATCATCGCGCGGGAACGCGGGTTCGAGGTGTGGAAGGTGGCGACGATCGGCCCCTGCGCCGCCCAGCAGGCGAGCAGTCCCAGCGAGGGCGAGGCCGGCTCGTGGATGTGGATGACGTCGAAGGTGCCGTCGTGCAGCCAGCGGCGCACCCGGGCCGCCGAGAGGAAGCCGAAGTTGAGACGGGCCACCGAGCCGTTGTACGGGACCGGTACGGCCCGGCCCGCCGAGACGACGAACGGCGGCAGCGGGGTGTCGTCGTCGGCCGGGGCGAGTACCGAGACCTCGTGGCCGAGCCGGATCAGGTGGTCGGCGAGGTCCCTGATGTGGAACTGGACACCACCGGGGACGTCCCAGGAGTAGGGGCAGACGATGCCGATCTTCACGGGGTCCTCCCCTCGGCCGTGCCGCCCGTGGTGTCGAGGTCGTCGAGCCAGAGCCGTTGCAGCATGTGCCAGTCCTCCGGGTGGGCGGCGATGCCTTCCGCGAAGGCGTCGGCGAGGGCCTGGGTCATGGCGGCGGTCCGCTCGGTCCTCGTGCCCTCCTCGGGCACGGCGACGGTCGGGTGGACCCGTGCCCGCATGACGGGTGTGTCGTCGAAGCCGAGGGTGACGGGGAGCAGCAGCGCCCCGGTCTGCTGGGCGAGCAGCGCCGGACCGGCGGGCATCCGGGCGCGGGCGCCGAAGAAGTCGACCTCCACCCCGGAGGCGGACAGGTCGCGGTCGGCGACCAGGCAGACCAGTCCGCCCGCGCGCAGCCGGCGGGCCAGGGTGCCGAAGGCGGCGCCGCCGCTGTGCGGCAGCACCTCCATGCCGAGGCTCTCGCGGTAGGCGACGAAGCGGTCGTAGAGGGTCTCGGGCTTGAGGCGTTCGGCGACCGTGGTGAAGGGGACCTTGAGGTCGGTGGTGACCCAGGCTCCGGCCAGGTCCCAGTTCCCCAGGTGCGGCAGGGCGAGGACGACTCCGCGTCCGGCGTCCAGGCCTTCGGTGAGGCGGTGGGCGTCGGTGACGTCGATGCGTGCCTTGATCTGCTCCGGGCTCCAGGCGGGCAGCCGGAAGGACTCCATCCAGTAGCGCATGTACGAGCGCATGCCGGCCCGGGAGAGTTCGGCGAGCCGGGCGGCGGAGGCGTCGGGAACGACGCGGGCGAGGTTCGACTCGAGGCGCAGCACGCTCTTGCCGCGCCGTTTCCACACCTGGTCGGCGAGGGTGCGGAAGAGGGCACGGGCGGCCGGCTCGGGCAGCTTCTTCACCGCGCCCCAGCCGAGCCCGTAGAGCCCGTCGGTCAGCCGGTCCCTGAGGTCGGTGCCTGGCTTGCTCACCGGCCGTCCTCGGTCCCCCGACCCGCCGGGCCCGCTCCCGCGGCTGCCGCGGCGGCGGCCGCGTCCGCCTCGGCGGACTCCCGGCGCACGGTGACCACACGCTGGACGAGGGTCACCAGGCTGCCCGCGGCGACGATCCACAGCGCGATCGGCAGCAGGATCTGGATGCCGGGGACGCCGAAGCCGTGCAGTCCCGCGAGGCCGGCGGCGACCAGCGAGATCACCAGGCGCTCGGCGCGCTCCACCAGGCCGTTGACGGCGACGGGCAGACCGATCGACTCGCCGCGCGCCTTGGTGTACGACACGACCTGGCCGCTGGCGAGGCAGAAGATCGCCACGGCGCAGAGGATGTTGTCGTCGCCGTTGCCCGCGTACCAGAGTGCGAAGCCGCCGAAGATGGCGCCGTCGGCGACCCGGTCGAGCGTCGAGTCGAGGAACGCGCCCCAGCGGCTGGAGATCCCGGCCTGCCGTGCCATGTTCCCGTCGACGAGGTCCGAGAAGACGAAGACGGTGATGACGATGGTGCCCCAGAAGAACTCCCCCATGGGGAAGAAGACGAGCGCACCGGCCATCACTCCGGCCGTGCCGATCAGGGTGACCGCGTCGGGACTGACCCCGAGTCGGAGCAGCAGAGCGGCGAACGGCGTGAGGACACGCGTGAAAAACGCACGCGCGTACTTGTTCAGCATGGCCTTCCCTGAGGGGTCGGTGGGCCGTGCGGCCCCTTCGGCCACCGGCTGGCCCATCGTAGTCACCACGCGGCCGGTCCACCGGACGGGCACCCGTCCCGCTGTTTCTGCGCGTCGCGGGGGCGCTCGGACGGCGCGTTGTCGCAATCACTGTCGGCTGCGCTCCGGTGACGGGCGGTGGGGGCGTTCGGGCGCTACGCTGTGGGCGCAGCTCAGAAGGTATGCCGCGTACGGTAGTTGGGCACACCCGCAGGAGCAGACCATGCGGCGAGTGGGGGCGAACAAGTGGCCAGCGACGGATTCGACTTTTCTCCCGGGGCGCAGATCCCGATCCAGGGCGCGAGCGCCGGGGCGGTGGCGACGAACGCCCTGGCCTCGGCGGCGTACCGGGACAGCCCGGTGGAGGAGATCCTCAAAGCGGACAACGAGTGGCACAAGTCCTCGGTGTCGGAGGGTTCCTCGAAGTTCTTCAGGGCCAACTACTTCAAGCCCAACCTGGGTGAGGCCTTCTCGCGCGCGGTGCAGGAGCGCACCCTGGGCGGGGCGCGCGGCGCGCTGATCCAGTCCTTCGGGATGGACCCGCAGACGGTCGTGGAGCACTGCCTTTCGGCATCCCGGCTGCGCAAGGAGCGCGACACCAGGCTGACGCTGGTGACGCTGGTGTGCGGGGTGCTGTTCCTGCCCGGCCTGCTGCTGTGGATCATCGCCTTCCGGCTGCGGGACGCCCTCGACAAGTCCAAGGACACCGCGTTCAAGGCGCTGGGCACGGTGGTGCTGGTCATCATCGGCGGCCTGGCGGTGGTGGCGCTGATCGCGCTGCCGGTCGGCGGCTTCCTGGGGCTCTACCTGCGCGGGGCCATCGTCGCCCCGGTGGTCGGCTGGCTGATCGCCAAGCGGATCGCGGAGACCTCCGCGAGGGACATGCGGGTCCGTTGGGAGGGCTTGCTCTCGGGCGGCGGGGTCAGCGCGAAGATCCCGGACGCGGTGCCGAAGAACCCGAACGAGACCGCCCGCGAGGCGCTGCGGCAGTCACTGGAGAAGCTCGCGGCGGAGCAGCAGTCGAACTCGGTGTTCTACGCCGGCCCCAAGGGCATTCTCGGCATGGGTACCCGCTGGGGCAGCTGGCAGTTGGCGGAGGAGCTGGTCTCGGCCGATCCCACCAAGGAGTTCCACCAGTTCCGCAGCTGGGACGTGATCCGGGTCATCCACGACCAGTTGCAGATGCTGGAGCGGGGGCCGCTGAACACCGGTGGTTTCCCGAAGCCTTCGGTGAAGCACTGGATCGTCTCCCCGGTGGGCGAGAACGCGGACTCGGTCTCCCGCCCTGCCGGTGAGGACGTGGCGACCTTCCAGGTCAAGCCGCACGAGATACAGCGCATCTGCAACCACCAGCAGTTCGGCAGCGGTGCCCGGCACTACCTGGGCGTGCAGTTCACGCTCTGGGACGGCCAGTTGGTGCTGACCATGATGATCACGGTGACGGTGCTGCACGAGACGCTGCGCATCGAGGTCACCGGCCACGCGCTGGGTCCGGTCCACTCGCTCTTCTTCTCCAAGCCCGCCGCGAAGACGAAGACGGTCAACAAGACCGTCCGCTTCTGGGAGACCCGCAAGATCAACCTGCCCCTGGTGGAACCGGAGGAGGTGGTCCGCCTCGCGCTGCGCGCCCCGCTGACCTGGTATCCGCCGCTGCTGGACTACCTCGGCGGCAAGATCTCGCTGCCGGAGCCGTTCGGGATGCGGCACGCCTGGGCCTCGCAGCCGTGGAACCACCGCTTCATGGCGGACGACGCGCTGCGCGCCGCCACTCCGGTGCTGCGGGTGGTCCACTCGGCGGCGCTGCGGGTGCTGAAGGAGAACGGCGTGGACACGGAGCGCTTCAGCAGCCGCTCGATGTCGCTGAGCGGCGCGGTGCAGGACGCGGCGCCGAGGAAGGCCGACACGTACGACGCCTGAGTCCGCTCCCGTACGCGGGTACGGCGAAGGGGGCACCCGCTGCGGGTG
>NZ_JBHWZJ010000138.1:0-17410 GCF_042728415.1 Streptomyces sp. NPDC060198
TTCTCAAGGAACGGACGCTTCCTTCGGTCCCGTTTCACCGGGGCCCTCCGGGCGCTTCCCTTCGTTCTTGCGTTTCCGACTCTATCAGACTCTTTCGTGTCCGATTCCCGGTCGAAGCGGGTCAAGCGATTTCGCTTTCCAGTTCTTCGCTTTCGCGTTTCCCTTTCCGGCGAGTCCGACTCTATCAGATCCTTTCGGGCCTGATTCCCAGTCAGCGGGGCTTGTCTTCCGGGTCGTTGTGGCCCTTCCGACGAGTGAGACATTAGCGGATTGCCGGGCTCCGACGCCAATCGGGGCTGTTCTCACGAACGGGCAATCCTCATTTCACACAAGCACACGCAAAGGCACACGACGGGAAGTCGGGCCTTGTTGAGTGGTGGTGCGGAATGGCTGTCCGGGGACCGACCGAGGTCGGCGCTCACGTCGGACAACCCGGAGGACTTTACGGACCGGGGGTCGGCGTGTCAACCCCCGGTCGGCCCGGGGTTCGGCGGAAGGCCAGACGGTAGTCACGGGGACTGGTGGCCAGGTGGGAGGCGAAGTGCTGGCGCATCGTGATCTCGCTCCCGAACCCCGTACGGCCGGCCACCTCGGGGAGAGGGAGGTCGGTGCGCTCCAGGAGCTTCTGAGCTGCCGCGACGCGCTGGGTGATCAGCCAGCGCAGGGGCGTGGTTCCCGTGGTCGCCCGGAAGTGGCGGGCGAAGGAGCGGGGGGACATTCCGGCGCGGGCGGCGAGGGAGGCCACCGTGTGCGGTTCGTCCAGGTGGCTCAGGGCGTGGGCCCGTACCGCGGCGAGGGTGTCGGCGTCGCGGTCGGCGTGCGGGGTGGGCTGCTCGATGAACTGGGCCTGGGTTCCGGTACGGAAGGGGGCCGTGACCATCGAACGGGCGACCGTCGCCGCGGCTTCGGCACCCTGGGCCGCCCGGATCAGATGGAGGCAGAGGTCGATACCGGCCGCGGTGCCGGCCGACGTCCAGATGCCCTCGTCGTGGAGGAACAGCGCGTCCGGGACCACCGTCACACGGGGATGGCGGGTGCTCAGGAGGTCGGTGAGGTTCCAGTGGGTGACGGCCCGGCGGCCGTCGAGGAGACCCGCCTGGGCGAGGGTGAACGCGCCGCCGCAGAGCGCCGCGATCGGGATGGCGTCGGCATGGGCGCGGCGGAGGGCGTCCAGGACCGGAGCGGGGGCCGGTGTCAGCTGGTCGTCGAGGCCGGGAACGACGATGAGGTCGGCGCGGGCCAGCCAGGCGAGCGTGCGGTCCGGGGTGAGGGAGAGTCCGCCGCGCAGCGCGACCGGGGCCGGGTCGGCGGCGACGCGGCGCAGCTCGAAGGGCGGCACACCGCGGTCGGTGCGGTCCACGCCCCAGACCTCCGTGATGACCGAGACGTCGAACGCCCGGATGCCGGGGAACGCGACCAACGCGATGCAAGCGGGGGTGGGTGCGGGTCCGGGCGCCATGGTGGCAGTAAAGCATCGATCGATGGCTTTCCGACCTCTGGGCGTCGCTGCTGGGGGGCAGCAGGATCATCCCCATGGAAATCACACAGAACGCGGCGCTGATCGTGGTGGACGTGCAGGAAGGCTTTGAGGAGCAGGAGTACTGGGGGCCGCGGAACAACCCCGGGGCGGATCGGAACATCGCCGGCCTGATCGACGCGTGGCAGGAGAGCGGGCGCCCGGTCGTATGCGTACGGCACGACTCGCCGAAGCCGGATTCGCCGCTGCGGCCCGGATACCCGGGGAACGCGTTCAAGGGATACGTGGAGCAGCGGCGGGGGAAGGGCGGTGGGCCCGAGCTGCTTCTGACGAAGAAGGTGAATTCCGCCTTCTACGGGACGCCCGATCTCGGGGCCTGGCTGGATGAGGCCAGCGTGACGCAGATCGTGGTGGCCGGAATCCAGACCAATATGTGCGTGGAGACGACCGCGCGCATGGGCGGGAACCTCGGGTACGAGGTGTTCCTCGCGCTCGACGCGACGTACACCTTCGACGCGGTCGGGCCGTGGGGCTGGGAACTGGGCGCGGACGAGCTGGCGCGGGCCACCGCCGTGACGCTGCACAGCGGTGGCTTCGCGAAGGTCGTGGCCGGCGCGGACCTGGTGGCGGCCGCCGGAAAGTGACGGATCAGCCCTGGCCGGAGGCCAGCTCGCGGCTGCGGTCGCGGGCGGCTTCGAGGGCGGCGATCAGGGCGGCGCGCACCCCGTGGTTCTCCAGCTCGCGGATGGCGCTGATGGTGGTGCCGGCCGGACTGGTCACCGCCTCGCGGAGCTTGACCGGGTGTTCGCCGCTGTCGCGGAGCATCACCGCGGCGCCGATGGCCGCCTGCACGATCAGGTCGTGGGCCTGGGCGCGCGGGAGGCCGAGCAGGATTCCGGCATCGGTCATGGCCTCGACCAGGAAGTAGAAGTACGCCGGGCCCGAGCCGGAGAGGGCGGTGGCCGCGTCCTGCTGGGACTCGGGGACCCGGAGCGTCTTGCCGACCCCGCCGAAGATCTCCTCGGTGGTGGCGAGGTGCTCGCCCGTCGCGTGGCTCCCGGCGGAGAGGACGGACATCCCCTCGTCCACGAGCACCGGGGTGTTCGGCATGACGCGGACCACCGCGGTGCCGGACGGCAGCCGGTCCTCGATGAACGCCGTGGTGATACCGGCGGCGGCGCTGATGACGAGGCGGTCCGCGGCGACGTGCGGGCCCAGCTCGTCCAGCAGGGTCCCCATGTCCTGGGGCTTCACCGCGAGGATGAGGATGTCCGCGCTCTTGGCGGCCTCCGCGTTGCCGGCCGACTCGACTCCGTACCGGGTCCGCAGTTCCTCGGCGCGCTCGGCGCGGCGGCTGGTGACCAGCAGGTTCTCCGGGCGCCAGCCTGCCCGGATCATCCCGCTGAGGAGCGCCTCGCCGATCTTGCCGGTGCCGAGGACTGCGACTGTCTGGGTCATGCGGTTCCACCCTCCGGGCTGTGCTCACGGTCCTCGGCACGCGGTGTGCTCCGGGCTCCGTCCCGTGCTCGTCGCGGTCATCCTCGCACCGGGGCGGCAGGGAGCCGCTCGGGTGACCGCCCGTCGGACATCAGGCGGTACGGCGGCGGAGAGTGGCCGCCCCCAGGCCGAGTACCAGCAGGGCGCACCCCGCGACGACGGCGACGTCCCGGACGAAGTCCCCGGTGATCTGGGAGTGGTGGAGCACCTGGTTCATGCCGTCCACGGCGTACGACATCGGGAGGACGTTCGAGATCGCCTCCAGGACCGGCTGCATCTGGTCGCGCGGGGTGAAGAGGCCGCAGAGCAGGAGCTGCGGGAAGATCACCGCCGGCATGAACTGGACGGCCTGGAACTCGGACGCGGCGAACGCCGAGACGAAGAGCCCCAGGGCCGTACCGAGCAGGGCGTCGAGCAGCGCCACCAGCATCAGCAGCCAGGGCGAGCCGACGACGTCGAGGCCGAGGAACCAGACGGAGACGGCGGTGGCCAGCAGGGTCTGGACGACGGCGATCACGCCGAAGGCGAGGGCGTAACCGGCGATCAGGTCGCCCTTGCCGAGCGGCAGGGCGAGGAGGCGTTCCAGAGTGCCGGAGGTGCGCTCGCGCAGGGTGGCGATCGAGGTCACCAGGAACATCGTGATGAGCGGGAAGATCCCGAGCAACGAGGCGCCGATGGAGTCGAAGGTCCGCGGGCTGGCGTCGAAGACGTACCGGAGCAGGACGATCATCACGACCGGGATCACCAGCAGCAGCGCGATGGTCCGGGGGTCGTGGCGGAGCTGGCGCAGCACGCGGCCGGCGGTGGCGAGGGTGCGTGCGGGGGTGAGGGGCCGGGCCCGCGCGGGAGCGTGGGGGGTGGCGGGAAGGGTGTCGCCGCTCATCGCGCGGTCTCCTCGGGCTGGTCGGACGCTTCGTCGACGAGGCGGAGGAAGGCTTCCTCCACGGTGGTGCTCGTGGTGCGGGTACGCAGTTCCTCCGGGGTCCCGGTGGCGAGGATGGCGCCCTCGCGCATCAGCAGCAGCCGGTGGCAGCGCTCGGCCTCGTCCATGACGTGGGAGGAGACCAGGATCGTGGTGCCCCGGTCGGCGGCGAGGGCGTGGAAGAGGTTCCACAGGTCGCGGCGGAGGACGGGGTCGAGCCCGACGGTCGGCTCGTCCAGGACGAGGAGTTCGGGCTCCCCGAGCAGGGCGACGGCGAGGGAGACGCGGCTGCGCTGCCCGCCGGAGAGGCGGCCGGCCAGCGCGTCGGCGTGGCCGACGAGGTCCACGTCGTCGATGGCTCGGGTCACCGCTCCGCGGCGGGTGTCGCGGTGGGCACGGCCGGGGAGGAGCACGGCCGCGAAGTAGTCGAGGTTCTGGCGGACCGTGAGGTCGGTGTAGACGGACGGGGCCTGGGTGACGTACCCGACGCGCGAGCGCAGGCCCGGGTGTCCGGCGGGGGCGCCGAGGACGTCGAGGGTGCCGGTGACCTGATCCTGGGTGCCGACGATCGCGCGCATCAGCGTGCTCTTGCCGCAGCCGGAGGGGCCGAGGAGTCCGGTGATCCTGCCGGGTTCGACGGTGAAGCCGAGGCCGCGCAGCACGGTGCGGTCGCCGCGTACGACGGTGAGATCCCCTGCGCGGACGGCTGCGGGCGCCGGTCCTGCGGGGGAGGGTGACGCGGGGTCCGGTCCGCCGGTGCGCCGATTATTCATCATACGATGAATATGTTCCGCGACGGCCTCGCGCGTCAAGGCATGCGAAAGCCCGGAGTCGCGGGTGGTTCCGGGGCTCCGGGCCGGGTGCTGACGAGCCGTCGGGCTCCGGCGGGGGTCAGACGGCGGTGACGGGTGCGGGAGGGCAGCCGGCGGAAGTCAGGAGGTGAAGGGGGGCAGAGGTCGGAGAGGGGTCAAGAGGAGGCGGGGGTCAGACGGCGGTGGTCGCCAGGTCGACCACGTACCGTTCCTCGACCGTGCCGTCGGGGAAGAGCTCCCGCAGGCGCGCGCCCTCCTCGGCGAGGAAACGCCGGTCGGCCCGGGCGGGTTCACCGTCCCTCACCAGGAACGCGGAGTGACTGGCGAGGTTGTCCAGGTGGGTCCGGACACTCACCCGGCGGGACCAGGACAGCCGGTGACGGGCGGTCCCCTGCACGGGCAGGCCCACTGCGCGGGAAGCGTCGCCCGGAGCGGGGGCGGCGTGGACGCCGTGGTCCGCGCCCAGGTGACGGCGGATGCGGGAGTCCTGTTCGGCGACCCAGGGGACCTCGTGGTCGGCGACGTTCCACCACAGGGCGAGAATCCCGCCGGGGCGCAGCACTCGGACGGCTTCCGGCCAGGAGCGCGCGGGGTCGGTCCAGTGCCAGGACTGGGCGTACGTGACGAGGTCGGCGACGCCGTCCGCGAGGGGGAGGTGGTTGCCGTCGCCGCGCACCACCGGCACCCCGGGCAGGGCCCGGCGGAGTTCGGCGGCCATTCCGTCGCCCGGCTCGACGGCCACGACGTGGGCGCCGCGCCGGACGAGCTCACGGGTGGCGATGCCGGTGCCCGCGCCCACGTCGACCGCGCGCAACGCGTCCAGGGGGCGTCCGGTCGCCTCCTCCAGCGCCGCGAACACCTCCGGCGGGTAGCCGGGGCGAGCGGCGGCGTACAGGGCGGCGGCGGCGCTGAACGAGAGGGCGCGGACCGACGCGGAGGCCGGCGGAGGAACGGCGGGCCGGGGTTCGGCGGGCGGTGTGGGCGGCATGCGGCACGTCCTTCGGAGAGTCGCAGGCGCGGGGAGTTCGTGCGCCCGCGCGCCGGGGCCGGGAGCCGGGCGGTCGCCGCCGGCTACTTGGCCTTGCGGGCCGTGCGGGCCGCCGGGTTGCCGGTCCGGGTCGTACGGCGCTTGGTGTAGCGGGCGAGGGCGGTCTCGTACTCGGCGCGCAACAGCCCCTCGCCGGGGGCTTCCCGGAGCGAGCGGACGAAGTACGCCAGCAGGGAGCCGACGAAGCCGATCGTCCTGAGGCCGCGCAGAGTGTCCTCGCGGGCCGGGTCCGCCGGGCGGCTCCGGAAGCCCTGGGAGGTCTTGCGGTACGCGACGGCGCTGCACACGGCAAACATCAGCACGACCAGAATGTTCAGGAAGGTGCCGATCTCGGCGACCGCCAAGCCGCTGAAGGCGAAGCGCAGGACTGCGCAGGAGGCGACGGCGGCGGCCAGCGACCCGGCAGCGACACCGGCGCGCCGCAGCGCGTACCCGCCGTCGTGGTCGACCCAGGTCGTACCGAAGAAGCGGAGCGTCTCCGGCTGCGGGCCGGGGGCGGTGCCGCCCTGCGGGCCCGCCCCCGTCGGCAGGGGGCCGGTGGGCAGGGGGCCGGTGGTTTCGCTGTTCTCGCTCACGCCGTCGATTATTCCGCGCGCGGCCCGGCCGGCGGGATGCCCCACCGGCCGGGCGGAAACGGGACGGCGCTCAGAGCCTGCCTGTCGGGTGTCCTCCGACCGGGCGGAGGACGTGGCCACCCCGTCACAGGCCGCCCGCCAGGCTCTCAGGAGCAGCGAGTGGCGATCCAGCCGTCGCTGCCGGTGTGCACGTACGCGTCCGAGACGTACTCGTCGGCGGAGATGCAGTCCCAGAGGTTCGAGGAGCCGTACGGGCCGCTGACCCGCTCGCCCACCTTCTGGCAGTAGACCGCCACCATCGCCCCGACCGGCAGCAGCCGGACGGGGGCGTAGTTGGTGCCCGGTCCGGTGCGGACGTAGACCCGGTAGCCCGGCGCGATCGGGTAGCGGGGGTACTCGTAGGAGAGGGCCGCGATCCCGGCGGGCTCGACGGCCAGTGTCTTCGCGCCCTCCGGGACGACCGGTTCCGGGAGCGTGTCCACGGTGCTCGCGGACTCGGCTCCGTTCGATGACGCGGTTGGTGCGGTGGTGCTCTCGTCGACGGCCATGCGGCCCTCCCCCGGGTCGAATCGGTACAGGTGACGCGCAGGCTAACAAGCCTTGCGCGACAAGGGCGAAGCATCGAATAGGCTCCGTGCGTCGCGCTTGCGGTCGAACACACGGGGGTGGGTGATGGCACCGCTGCGGGAAGTCGGGCCGGATCCGGAAACGGAAGGTCCCGAGTACGCCGGCCGGTACCGTCTGGAAGCACGTCTCGGCGAGGGCGGCATGGGTGTCGTCCACCTCGCCACGTCCGCGTCCGGGCTCCCGCTGGCGATCAAGATCGTGCACCGGAGCTATGCGGCGGACCCCGAGTTCCGGGCACGTTTCCGGCAGGAGGTCGCGGCCGCGCGGCGGGTCAGCGGCGCGTTCACCGCCCCCGTCGTCGACGCCGATCCGGCGGCCCCGCTGCCTTGGATGGCGACTCTGTACGTACCCGGTCCGACGCTCTCCGCGCAGGTGAAGCGGAACGGCCCGATGAACCCGGCGCAGCTGCGGCGGCTCACCGCCGGGCTGGCCGAGGCGCTGCGGGACATCCACCGGGCGGGGGTCATCCACCGCGATCTGAAGCCGAGCAACGTGCTGCTGCCGGACTCCGGGCCGAAGGTCATCGACTTCGGGATCTCCCGTCCGTACGACAGCGAGCTGCGCACGGAGACCGGGAAGGTGATCGGCTCGCCGCCCTACATGGCGCCCGAGCAGTTCCAGCGCCCGCGTGAGGTCGGCCCGGCCGCCGACGTGTTCGCGCTGGGCGCGGTGCTGGTCCACGCGGCGACCGGGCGGGGGCCGTTCGACTCGGACAGCCCGTACCAGGTGGCGTACCAGGTGGTGCACGACGAGGCGGACCTGACCGGGATCCCGGACGATCTGGTCAAGCTCGTCGGGCAGTGCCTGGCGAAGGAGCCCGAGCGGCGGCCGACTCCGGACGAGATCATGGCGGCCCTGCTGCCGCCCTCCTACGACGCCGCGGCCTTCGTGCCCGCCCAGCGGCGGCCGGTGCCCGGGGACCGCGCTCCCGTGGACCGTCCTTCCCGGGACCGTCCTTCCGGGGACCGTCCTTCCGGGGACCGTCCTTCCGGGCGGGAGAGGCCCGAGGGTGACGGCGCGGTGCGGGAGCCCGGTGACGACACCGCCGGGGAGGCCGCCGCGCCGCCCCGCGCCGAGTCGACCCACGTGCGGGACGCACCGGTCGCGGCACCGGACCGGGCCGCACCGGCAGGGCGGCCCCGGCGCGCCCGGTGGGCAGCGGGCGCGGCGGCTCTGCTGACCCTCGTCACCGGGGGCGCGGTGTACGCCGAGGTCGGCGCGAGTACACCGACGGCGGCGAAGAAGGACGGCGCGGCGCCGCACGCGGCAGACGTCTTCGTCCCGTGGCGGACCGTCCTGGCGGGGACCGCCGGCTCGGTCCCGTACTGCTTCACCGCCACCGGGTCCGGTACGGGGACGGCCGGCGGCGGGGCAGCGGACGCCGCGCTCTACTGCGCCGCGTCCGGCTACGGCGTCGCCCGCGTCGATCCCGCCGACGGGCACGTCCTCTGGTCGCACCGGGACTCCTCGGCCTCGGCGCGGTCGCTGGCCACCGGCGACGGACCGGTCCTGGTGGACGAGCCGGGTGCGACGCTCAGGGCGTACGGCGCGAAGGACGGCGAGCAGGTCTGGTCGGTGGGCTCCCCCTCCTCGGTCGGCGGGCCGTGGAGCGCCGGGGACACCCCGCTGATCGTCGGCGCCGGGGGCGAGGTGAAGGGGATCGACTCCCGGACCGGCCGGCTCCGCTGGAACCACCGGTTCGCCGGGCACGCGCTGCCGGCCATCGGCTTCCACGATCCGGCCACCGGGGTCTCCTACCTCTACGAGAACACCGGAGCCGGGAACACCACCCTCGTGACGGCGATCGACGCGGCGACCGGCGACGTCCGGTGGCAGCGGCCGCTGGAAGGGACGCTGACTCCGGTCGGCGTCAGCGCCGGGTCGCTGGTCCTGAAGGTGACCGGAGAGAGCTCCCGGGTCGACACCCTGGTGCGTTACGACCCCGAGGGGCGGACGGCGACGCGGGTCGCGGTGCCCTACGGGATGGCCGATCCGGACATCGTCGTCGGCGACGGCACCGCCTATCTGCTGGCGCCCGGCGGAACCCTGGTGTCCCTGGACATCGGTGCCGCGGCCGGTGGCGGCAGCGCCGAACGGTGGCGGCTGGAAACCGGGGTGGCGCTGATGTCGCCCCCGGTGCTGGGCGAGGGAGACCGCCTGTACTTCACGGCGGCGGACGGGCGGCTGCTCGCGGTGGACACCCGGCGGGGGAGCCTGCTCGGGCAGACCGCTCCCCGGCTCCGGGACGGGAAGCTCGGCGGGACCGCCTTCCCGCACGCACCCGTGCCGGTCGGCCGCCGGGTCGTCGGCACGGCGCCGGACGGCTCGGTCTTCGCGGTGGACGGGAGCGATCCGGCCGCCTGGTGAGTCACGGGCCCTCGGAACGCCGGACCGCCCGGCCCCCTCGTGGGGTGGCCGGGCGGTCGCGTCACTGCCGGGGTGGAGCGGTCAGCCGAGCTTGGAGACGTCGCGCACCGCACCGCGGTCGGCGCTGGTCGCCATCGCCGCGTACGCGCGCAGGGCCGCCGAGACCTTGCGCTCGCGGTTCTTCGGCGCGTACACGCCGTTCAGCGCCTCGCGACGGGCCGCCAGTTCGGCGTCCGGGACGAGCAGCTCGATGGAGCGGTTCGGGATGTCGATGCGGATGCGGTCGCCGTCCTCGACCAGCGCGATCGTGCCGCCGGAGGCCGCCTCGGGGGAGGCGTGGCCGATCGACAGGCCCGACGTACCGCCGGAGAAACGGCCGTCGGTGATCAGCGCGCACGCCTTGCCGAGGCCGCGGCCCTTCAGGTACGAGGTCGGGTAGAGCATCTCCTGCATGCCGGGGCCGCCCTTGGGGCCCTCGTAGCGGATGACGACCACGTCGCCCTCCTTGACCTGCTTCAGGAGGATCTTCTCGACGGCCGCCTCCTGCGACTCGCAGACGACGGCCGGGCCCTCGAAGGTCCAGATCGACTCGTCGACGCCGGCGGTCTTCACGACACAGCCGTCCACGGCGAGGTTGCCCTTGAGGACGGCGAGGCCGCCGTCCTTGGAGTAGGCGTGCTCGACGTCCCGGATGCAGCCCTCGGCGGCGTCCGTGTCGAGGGTGTCCCAGCGCTCGGACTGCGAGAAGGCGGTGGCGGAGCGGACGCAGCCGGGGGCCGCGTGCCACAGCTCGACGGCCTCGGGCGCGGGCGAACCGCCGCGCACGTCCCAGTTCTTGAGCCACTCGGCGAGGGAGGCGGAGTGGACGGAGTGGACGTCCTCGTCGAGGAGCCCGCCGCGGTGCAGCTCGCCGAGGATGGCGGGGATGCCGCCGGCGCGGTGGACGTCCTCCATGTAGTACGTACGGTTCTTGCCGACGTTCGGCGCGACCTTGGCGAGGCAGGGGACGCGGCGCGAGATCTCGTCCATCTCCGGCAGCCCGAAGTCGAGCTCCGCCTCCTGCGCGGCGGCGAGGAGGTGCAGGATCGTGTTGGTCGAGCCGCCCATGGCGATGTCGAGCGCCATGGCGTTCTCGAACGCGGCGCGGCTCGCGATGGCACGGGGCAGGACGGTCGCGTCGTCCTGCTCGTAATGGCGCTTGGTGATCTCGACGATCGTGCGGCCCGCGTTCTCGTAGAGGGCGCGGCGGGCGGTGTGGGTGGCGAGCGTCGAGCCGTTGCCCGGCAGCGCGAGGCCGATGGCCTCGGCGAGGCAGTTCATGGAGTTGGCGGTGAACATGCCGGAACAGGAGCCGCAGGTGGGACAGGCGTTCTCCTCGATACGGAGCATGTCCGCGTCGGAGATCTTGTCGTTGACCGCGTCGGACATGGCGTCGACGAGGTCGAGGGTACGGACCGTGCCGTCGACCAGCGTCGCCTTCCCGGACTCCATCGGGCCGCCGGAGACGAAGATCGTCGGGATGTTGAGGCGGAGGGCCGCCATCAGCATGCCGGGCGTGATCTTGTCGCAGTTGGAGATGCAGATCAGCGCGTCCGCGCAGTGCGCCTCGACCATGTACTCGACCGAGTCGGCGATCAGGTCGCGCGAGGGCAGGCTGTAGAGCATGCCGCCGTGGCCCATCGCGATGCCGTCGTCCACGGCGATCGTGTTGAACTCGCGCGGCACCGCGCCCGCCGCCTGGATCGCCTCGGAGACGATCCGGCCGACCGGAGCGAGGTGGGTGTGGCCCGGGACGAACTCGGTGAAGGAGTTCGCGACGGCGATGATCGGCTTGCCGATGTCCTCGCTCGCTACGCCCGACGCCCGCATAAGGGCGCGGGCGCCCGCCATGTTGCGACCGTGGGTGACAGTGCGGGACCTCAGCTGCGGCATCGTCGCTCGCTCCTTCGACAGATAAGCCTTCGACAGATAAGAAAGACTGTCTACTTCGACGGAAAAGACTCTTCCGAGCGTACGCCCCGGCTCCAGGATCTGGACAGCCTGTCCGGATAGCGGGACGCCGTGCTCACGGAGCGGTCGGGGCGGCGGGCCCGTCGGGCGGTGTGCCGAGGTGTCCGCCCGCCGGGTCCGGCCGGTCGTACGGGCCGTCCTCGGTCAGATAGCGCTGGATGCTGGGCGCCACCAGGGCGACGATCCGCTCCGGGTCCACCGAGGCGAGCGGCTCGGCCCGTACGACGTACCGCAGCATCGCGATGCCCACCATGTGGGAGGCGGCCACCTCGGCGCGGAAGGTCGGGTCGGGTACGTCCAGCTCCGCGGCGATCCGCTCCAGCAACCGCCCCAGCACGAAGGTGCGCAGCACGTCGGCCGCCGCCTCGTGGGTGAGCGCGGACCGGACGACCGCCAGCAGCGGCGCCCGGGTGGCGGGGTTCTCCCACACGGAGATGAAGTAGCGGGCCATCCGCTCCCCCACCCCCTCCACCGGGCCGCCCAGGATCTGCGGGACGACGAGAGCGGGTTCGAAGGAGAGCTCCACGGCTGCCGCGAACACCTCGTCCTTCGTCCCGAAGTAGTGGTGGACCAGCGCCGCGTCGACACCGGCCGCGCGGGCGATGGAGCGCATCGAGGCCTTGTCGTAGCCGCGCTCGGCGAACTCGGTCCGCGCCGCCTGAAGGATGCGGGCCCTGGAGTCGGGGCCGCCCTGGGCGGCGGCACGCGGGGGACGGCCCCTGCGGCGCGGGGCCGGGGCGTCTTCCTGGGTGGAACGGGAGGTCACGGCCGGGGCGTCCGCTTGGCCGAGGCCAGGTGGAGACGGGTGAAGGCGAGCGCCTCGGCGAGGTCGGCCTCGCGTTCGGCGGACGACATGGCCCGGCGGGTGTTGACCTCCAGGACGACGTGCCCGTCGAAACCGGTACGCGCGAGCCGCTCCAGCAGTTCCGCGCAGGGCTGGTCGCCCCGGCCGGGCACCAGGTGTTCGTCCTTGCCGGAGCCCTTGCCGTCGGCGAGGTGGACGTGGGCGAGACGATCGCCCATCCGGTCCACCATGGCGAGCCCGTCGGTACGGGCCGTGGAGGTGTGCGAGAGGTCGACGGTGAAGTGCCGGTAGTCGTCGTGGGTGACGTCCCAGTCCGGGGCGTACGCGAGCATCTCGCGGTCCCGGTAGCGCCACGGGTACATGTTCTCCACGGCGAACCGGACGTCGGTCTCGTCGGCCATGCGCCAGATCCCGTCGACGAAGTCGCGTGCGTAGTGGCGCTGCCACCGGAACGGCGGGTGGACCACGACGGCGGAGGCGCCGAGCCGCTCGGCGGCGGACCTGGCCCGCTGGAGCTTGACCCACGGGTCGGTGGACCAGACCCGCTGGGTGATCAGCAGACAGGGCGCGTGCACGGCGAGGATCGGGACCTGGTGGTAGTCGGAGAGGCGCCGCAGCGCCTCGATGTCCTGGCTGACCGGATCGGTCCACACCATGACCTCGACACCGTCGTACCCCAGGCGTGCGGCGATCTCGAAGGCCGTCGCCGTCGACTCCGGGTAGACCGAGGCCGTCGACAGCGCGACCTTCGCATCGGGGATGCGCACCGCTGGATCTGCCACCTGGACAGCGTACGGGCCCGGCGGCACGCCGCCGAGAGGGCGGGAGGGAAAGTGAGAAGGGCCATGAGCCGTCGTGGCCGGTCGCGGGGCCTCGACGGCCGTCCGCGCGGAGGAGGGAGTCGACGCGCGGAGCGTCGGCGACCGACGACGGCACCCGCCGCGACCGGGCCGTCAGCTCAGCGCGAGCCGCTCCGCCGGGAGGTGGTCGAGGCGGCGCAGGATGACACCCTCGCGGAGCGCCCAGGGGCAGATCTCCAGCTCGGTGATCCCGAAGAGGTCCATCGCGCCCTCGGCGACGAGCGCCCCCGCGAGCAGTTGGCCGGCCCGGTCGGGCGAGACGCCGGGGAGCCGGCCGCGCTCCTCGACGGTCATCGTCGCCAGCTTGGGGACCCACTCCTCCAGGGCCGCCGCGGAGAGGGTCCGCCGGGTGTACAGCCCCTCCGTGGAGCGGGCCGCCCCGGCTATCCGGGCGAGCTGCTTGAAGGTCTTGGAGGTGGCGACCACGCGGTCGGGCCCGCCGTGGCGGCTGAACTCCCCGACCGTGCCGGCGATCCTGGCGCGGACGTACCGGCGCAGCTCGCGCACCTCGGCCGCACCGGCCGGGCGGGCGGGATCGCCGGGCAGCCAGGCGGCGGTGAGGCGGCCGGCGCCGAGCGGCAGCGACACGGCCGCCGCGGGCTCCTCGTCCAGCCCGAGGGCGATCTCCAGCGAACCGCCGCCGATGTCGAGCAACAGCAGCTTCCCCGCGGACCAGCCGAACCAGCGGCGGGCGGCCAGGAAGGTCAGCCGCGCCTCCTCCTCACCGCTGAGGACCGCGAGGTCGACCCCGGTCTCGGCGCGCACCCGGCCCAGTACGTCGTCGGCGTTGACGGCGTCCCGCACCGCCGAGGTGGCGAACGCCAGTACCTCCTCGCACCCCTTGTCCTCGGCGGCCCGGACCGCCCCGGCCACCGCGGCGACCAGTCGGTCGACACCCATGGGACCGATCGCCCCCCGGTCGTCGAGGAGCTGGGCGAGGCGGAGCTCCGCCTTGTGCGAGTGCGCGGGCAGCGGGCGGGCGCCGGGATGGGCGTCCATCAGCAGCAGGTGAACCGTGTTCGACCCCACGTCGAGGACTCCGAGTCTCATACCCGGAACGCTACGCCGAAAGGGACTTACTCTTGGCGCGTGTCAAAGACGAACAAGGCGAAGCCGGGCAAAGCGACGAAGAAGCCTCGAAAGAACCAGGATCAGAGTCAGGAGAGTCAGCGGACGGAAGCGAACGGACCCGACCGGTCCGACGAGAAGGGCATCGATTTCCCCCGGGCGTGGGTGGAGTTCCCGGACCCGACCGACGACGAGCAGGTGTTCCGCTGCGACCTGACGTGGCTGACCTCCCGGTGGACCTGCATCTTCGGCAGTGGCTGCCAGGGCATCCAGGCGGGCCGCGCGGACGACGGCTGCTGCACCCTGGGCGCGCACTTCTCCGACGAGGACGACGAGAAGCGGGTGGCCGGTCACGTCGAGCGGCTGACCCCGGAGATGTGGCAGTTCCACGACGTCGGCACGTCGACGGGATGGGTCGGCGTCGACGACGACGGTGAGCGCCAGACGCGCCGCTGGGAGGGCTCCTGCATCTTCCAGAACCGTCCCGGCTTCGCCGGTGGCGCGGGCTGTTCGCTGCACATCCTGGCGCTGAAAGAGGGCAAGGAGCCCCTGGAGACCAAGCCGGACGTCTGCTGGCAGCTCCCGGTCCGGCGGACGTACGACTGGATCGACCGGCCCGACGACACCCGGGTGCTCCAGATCTCCATCGGCGAGTACGACCGCCGGGGCTGGGGTCCGGGCGGTCACGACCTGCACTGGTGGTGCACCTCCGCCACCTCCGCGCACGGCGCCGGCGACCCGGTCTACGTGACGTACCGCCCCGAGCTCACGGAGCTGATGGGCAAGGAGGCGTACGAACAGCTGGTCGAGCTCTGCGAGCAGCGGCTCGCCTCGCTGTTGCCGATGGCCCCGCACCCGGCGGACCCGGTGACCCAGGCCTGAGGCCGGTGCTCCCGCCCCGGCGGGTGCGGCCGGGCGCGCCCCGGTGGGTGCGGGCCGGTGACTCAGCCTGCCGGGGACGGCTCGCCGGTGCCGGCGGGCCGGTCGGTGGTCGGGTCCGGCGGCCCGCCGGACGACTGGCCGGGCGACTGGCCGGGCGGGGACGGTTCGGCCGGGCCCGGCGTGGCCGGCGGTCCGGTCGGGCCCGGCGACGTGCTCGGCGGCGGTCCGGCGGAGTCCACCGGGCCCGGGGTCGCCCCGGTCGCCCCGAGGACCGGCGCGGGAGGCTCGGGCGCAGCGGGTACTGCCGGTGCGGCAGGCCCGGCAGGTGTGGCAGGTGTGGCAGGCCCGGCAGGTCGCGTGGGGGCGGACGGGGTGACGGGCGCCGTGGGACGCAGCGGACCGCCGGCCGGGAAGCCGGTGAAAGCGGGGATCCGGCCGCGCCCCTCGATCCGTACGTGCTGGGACCCGGGCGCGAGGACGACGCGGGCCCGCCAGGGGTGGCGCGGCTCCCGCGACCGGTCCACCCGGACGTGCACGGTGACGCTCTCGCCCGCCGCGAGCGTGCCCGAGGAACGGCTGAGCCGCAGCCAGCGGGCGTCGGTGCGGGCCGCCCATACGGCGGGGCCGCCCCCGGAGGCCGTCAGCGTGAGGGACGTGACACCGCCGGAGGTCCGCACGGCGAGGGTCACCGCTCCGGCCCGGCGGGCACCGCCGGCCGTACCGATCACCTCGGCGGTGACGTCGGGGGCGGGGGACCCGTCCGGCGAGCCGTCCCGGACGACGGTGCCGATCTCCTCGGCGTGCGTGCCGCCGCCCCCCGTGTTCCCGTCGTCGCCGCGCGGGCCGTCCCCGTCCATGCTCTCCGAGAAGGTCCCGGCCGAATCGCCCACCGCGGCCCTCTCCGTCGCGGCGGCCGGCGCGCCCGCATGGCCGCCCCCGGCCGACGGCGCCCCCCGGTACGCCGCCGCCCACAGTGCGATGACCGGCGCCGCCACGACCGTCGCGACCACCGTCGTCGTCATGACCCGGGCGCGCAGCCGGTCGCGGCGGGCCGCGTGGTCCTTCGGGTCGAGCGGGTACCCGGCCCGGTCGAAGCGCGGGGAGCCGGCACGGGAACGCTGGGCGTGCGCCATCGCCACCCGTACCGACGGGCGGGGCGCCTCGACCACGGGCAGTCCCGCGGCGGGGGCGACGGCCACTCCGGGCCAGGGGCCGGCGGCTCCGGCGCGTTCGGCGGCGCGCCGGCAGCGCGGGCAGTCGTCGACGTGGCGGACGAGCTCGCGGCGCAGCGGGGCGGAGAGCAGCGTCTGCCGGTCGCGGGTGAGGCTGCGGGCGGCGGAGCAGGTGCCGTCCTCGGCGACTGCGAGCGCGGCCCGGGTCCGCTCGACCTCGCAGGAGGCCGCCGCGAGGAGTTCGCGCGCGGTGGCCGGGTCGAGTCCGAGTACGGAGGCGACCGCGCGCGGGGTGAGTCCGTGCCGGACGGAGAGTTCGAGCGCCTCCCGCTGCTCGGGCGTGGTGCCGGCCGCCTCCGGCCAGGCCAGCTGGGCGAGTTCGCGACGGCGGGCCTCGGACGCGGGGCTCTCCCCGGACGGCGGGACGGTCGCCTCCTCGGGGGTGGTGCGGGGAGCCCGAGCGGTGTCCGACGCGCTCCCCCGCACCTTCTCCGCACCCCGGTCGGCCGGGCTGACGGGCCCGCCGCGGCCGGTGGCCGGGCCGGAGACGGGAGCCCCGGCAGGTGCTCCTTCCGGAGCGGCCGGGGCTGCCAGGGCGAGGGCGTCCGCGAGCGCGGCGCCGCGCTCCTCACTCGCCAGGCGGCCGGAGTCCCTGGGCGTCCTGCGGTGGGCCTGACGGCCGCGCTTCTGCTCGGCGAGCACACGCAGGCACATCCATCTGGCCAGGGCGTACAGCCAGGATTTACGTTCCTCCTGACCCGTGGGGCACCGCCCGTCCTGGCGTTCCGCGACGGCGAGGACGGCTCCCAGCGCCTCCGTGGCGGCCTCGTGGTCGCAGAGGACGGAGAGGCAGTAGGTGAAGAGGCCGTCGAGGTACGGCTCGTAACGTGCGGGCGGCCGCTGTGCCGGGAGGTGGGGGGCGCGACGGGGCGATCGGTGTGCGCCGGTGGTGTGCGTGGGGGGCTCCAGCCTGCTGCTCGTCACCGTGCGACCGTAGGCAGAGAAGGACACCCTCTCGGTTCCCCTTTCGGACATTTAATCCTTATGGGTGAACGTAACGCTCGAAACGGGACAGGAACCCCCCATTCCGGCACGGGCGCCGTGGTGTTCCGGCGCTCCCGGAAGCCGCACACCGCCCACGCGGTCACCGCGCTTTTGTACGCCGCACGGGCTCCCGCCCCGCCGGAACACACGGCTCCCGTCCCGGGACGGGCGGACCCCAGCCCCGGAACACACGACTCCCGTCCCGGAACACACGACTCCCGTCCCGGGACGGGCGGGCCCCGGC